>JBLHKG010000057.1:0-8203 GCA_047619835.1 Alphaproteobacteria bacterium | reverse complement strand
CCAAAATTTTCTCAATGCTCAGCCCGATAGACATCAGCCGGGCATCGCCCATGGTTTCGCCGACTACCATCAGCCCGGTTGGCGGTTCTCCGTCCCGGTGCATCGGGAGGGATAATGCGCATCGATCTAGAAAGTTGAAACAGAACGTATTGCGCAGCATCAGCATGTTGGCGCCGACATATAATTTGTCATCGGCTTCGAGGTCAGCAATCGGCGGTGCGACGCTGGGGGTGGTCGGCAGGATTATGGCGTCATAGGGCGCGGTCGTGGCGTTGGCGGAGGAGATGAGCGCCTCCCGCGCCGTCAGCATGTCGACAAAATCGGCAGCGCTGTAATCCTTAACGCGGAGAATGCGGTCACGCACGCGCGGATCGTATTCATCGCCCCGCTCCTCGATTAAGCGGCGGTGAACCGCATAGGCTTCGGCATAAATCCCGCCACCGGCATTGATCTTCGGTATGTCGGGCAATTCGGAGAACAGGATCTCGCTGATGCGTGCCCCCGCAGAGGACAGGGCTGTGACCGTGCGCTCGAAGGCTGCGGACACGTCGGCATCCAGATCATCGAGGACAAACGATGTCGGCACAGCAAGGCGGAGGCCTTCCAGGGGCAGGGCAGGCGGGACGCGGGGCAGTTCTCCCGCCATGACGGTATCGAGCAGGGCGCAGCAGGCAACGCTGTTGGCAAGCGGACCGACGGCATCCAGCGTAGGCGACAGCGGCCACCCGCCGGTCGCCGGATTACGCCGTGTCGTTGGTTTGAAACCGGTTATCCCGCAGAGAGCGGCGGGAATGCGGACCGAACCGCCTGTGTCGCTGCCGATCGCCGCCGCCGCCATCCCGTCGGTGACCGACACGGCGGCGCCGGAGGAAGACCCGCCGGGAATACGACCCGTTTCACGATCCCACGGGTTCTTCGGCGTTCCGTAATGGGGGTTGATGCCGAGACCGGAATAGGCGAACTCCGTCATATTGGTTCGACCCATCACGATGGCGCCGGCGCGCCGCAATCGGGCTATCGCCGGGGCATCCGCGGCGGCTGGCGCCGCGTTTTGCAACAGCTTCGAGCCTGCGGTGGTCGGCTCGCCTGTAAGATCGAATAAATCCTTCACGGAAATCGGCAGGCCGGCGAGCGGCGATGGCACGATACCGGCGACACGCAATCGGTCGCTGGCATCGGCCGCCGCGAGCGCCTGCTCGGCGTGAATTTTGATAAATACCCGGATTCCCTCACCGGCAGGGTCGTTGATTTTTTCGAGCGCGCGTTCAACCAGCTCCCGGCTGGTTGTTTGGCGGGCTGCGAGGCTGTCAGACAATGATTGGAGGGTGGACATGATTTTAAGCCGTATTTAAGCCGGGGATGAAAGCTGCGGACAATTCTCGCGGCCAATGTGAACAGCGCCAGCTACTCCGTCAACAGGGCCGCGATCTTCCAACTCAACCGCCGCCAGGTTGCGGCCCGGGCGTTGTCGCAGTAGACCCGTTCATCATATCCGAGAGGCGCATCGTGCTATCTGCTGGTTCCCAAACGCAAATATCGACTAAACGCGTCATATTGACCGTTCTGGTGCCTTTCGGACTGGGATATTACCTGTCCTATCTGTACCGCACGGTAAATCTCGTCATTTCGCCCGACCTGGCGGCCGATCTCGCTCTGAACTCGACCAATCTCGGTCTGCTCACTGCAGTCTATTTTATCGCCTTCGCGGCGTTCCAGACACCGCTCGGCGTGTTGCTGGACCAGTATGGCCCGAGGCGGGTGCAAAGCGCGTTGCTGATTTTTGCCGCGGCGGGGAGCGCCCTTTTTGCTTTCGCCGATGATTTCACCATTCTGGCGATTGGTCGGGGGCTGATCGGATTTGGCGTTTCGGGCTGCCTTATGGCCGCGCTCAAGGCTAATGTCTTATGGTTTCCCAGAGAACGCCTTTCCCTTTTCAACGGACTCACCGTTGCTTTTGGTGCATTTGGCGCCCTGTCCGCGACGGTCCCCGTCGAAATATTGCTCAACCAGATGGGCTGGCGAACGATCTTCTCGATCCTCTCCGGCATGACCATCCTGGTTGCCGTTTTAACATACCTCGTTGTACCGGAGCGGGGCGCGTCGCAATTGTCGGCGCGCCGGGGCACGGCATCAATTTCCGAACAATTACGTGGTTTATCAGTAGTTTATAAAACTTCATTCTTCTGGCGTATTAGCCTTGTTACTTTCATTCATAATGGCACCTATCTCGCCTACCAGTCGTTGTGGATGGGGCCATGGTTGCGTGACGTCGGCGGATTTGCCGGCTCGGCGATTGCCGACATGCTGCTGTGGTTCAACGCCGGAATGTTCGCGGGCGTAATCGGTATCGGTGTTCTTGCCGACCGCTTGCAGCGGTTCGGGATTAAACCCATCGTCATGGTTGGGGTCGGTATTTTCGGCTCGATTGTCGTGCAATTGATGTTGGCCCTGGAAGCGGTATCCTTTGCGCTGCCGCTTTGCGTAGCCTTTGGGTTTTTTGGATCCTCGACCTTGTTGGCGTACTCGGTTTTCGGCCAGCATTTTGCGGTGGAAACCATAGGTCGCGTGAATACTGCCCAGAATATGCTGACCTTCATTGCAGCGTTCGCCGTGCAGTGGGGTGTTGGGGCTATCATCGGTTTGTGGCCAGTGCTGGCCGATGGTCGATACGACCCGGCGGGGCATCAGGCGGCGCTATTGATGATGGTCGGGCTGGAAACGATCGCTTTCGTGTGGTTTGTGTGGCCCCGACGCGAGACGGTAACCGGGAGTGGAGAATGACCGACCAAGATCCGATAGACCCCAGAGCCTACCCCGACCGCCCCTTTGTCGGGGTCGGCACGGTTATCTTCCGTGATGACGAGGTTTTGCTTGGACAGCGGGGGAAGCTGCCGCGCCGTGATACCTGGAGCATCCCCGGTGGGGCACAGGAGGTCGGCGAAACATTCGTCGAGGCGGCTATCCGGGAGGTGAGGGAAGAGACGGGCCTGGAAATCGAGGTGCTGGGCCTCGTCGACGTCGTTGATTCCATTAACCGGGATGATCAGGGACAGGTGAAATACCACTATACGCTGGTCGATGTGGTCGCTGAATGGCGCAGTGGCGAAGCGGTTGCGCAGGATGATTTGGCGGCAGTGAAGTGGGTAAAGATCGTCGATATCGACCAGTACGATCTAAGGGCAGCCACCCGCGATGTCATTCTGATGGCGCAGGAAAAGCGAAATGCCACCGGCGGCGGCTGGCCCCGTAAACTCTGATTTCAATAAAACAGGGGTCTTGGCGACAGGAACAATTCCTGTCGACGTTAACGAATTATCAACCATGGACGGCCTTGAATTGCATATCAGCTTTTAACAAGGGGCCCGTCATGCAGGATCTTGAAACACTTCGAACCCGAGTCGATCAGACGGCCGACAAACTGGCCACTGCCGAGACCGAGCGCAGGGATCAGACGTCGTCCTTGGTGAATATGCTGCAGCGTCTGGAGGAAAAATATACCAGCCAGGAAGTCGAGCTGAATTATTACCGGCAGCGAATTCAGCCGATGGAGGTCGCCAATGGCGAGCTTGCCAGGCTGATGGACAAACTGCTTGACCTGATTGACGCCGGATTCGATCAGGGAAGCATGGGTTCGCTGCAGGACGCCGCGCAACTCGCGACAGATATGCTGGGCGCCAATTTGTCCCAGTCTGCGGTTGAAGAGGTGCAGGAGGCTCCTGCAGTTGCTGAAGCGGTCGCGGAAGAAGTCGTCGTTGCGACGACTGAGGACATTATCGGTGAAGGGGCCGAAGAACCGGTCGAGGAACCGGTCGAAGAACCGGTCGAGGAAGCGGACGAGGATGCAGTCGAGGAAGCAGACGACGGAACAGTCGTGCAGCTTGAAGATGTTTCCGATGCTGTGCTCGCCCTTGAGCTCGTGGAAGACGCCCCGAACGGGATGGACGACTATCCTGCGATCATTCGTGTGGCAGCGGACATGGCGGCCGATGACGGTCTGGTGACGGCGACCGATGAGCTGGCGCCCGATATCGAAATGTCTGTCGTAGCCGAAAAAATTGCAGCGGCGGTCAATGCGGATACATCGCTCCTGACGTTGGGAACCGCCGAGATGGACGACGATTCTGAAAATGATATCAAGGCTCTGCTTGCCCGGGTTGAAGCACTGGCCGCAAAGGCTGAATTGATGCGGGAGCCGGAATTCGAAATTTTATCGGCGGGATCGGACGAGCCGATTGATTTAGGCGATTTTGATGAGGCGCCGAGGAGAGCAGGTTCCGCCTTCTGATTTTTACTCCTTCTTTAAGGAATCAACGGCCGGACCCTGTGTCCGGCCGTTTCCGTTGTTGCCAATGATTCCAAATTCCCCGACATTGGACGCCGTACTGGCATTCAAACGGACAAATATTCATGCTCAAGAGCGGATCCGAATACCTTGAGAGTCTGAGAGACGGTCGTCGCGTTTATATCGGCGGTGAAGCTGTTGACGACGTGACGACCCATGATGCGTTTCGCAATGCGGCAAAAACTTTTGCCATGTTGTATGACCGCAAAAAAGCGGAAGAAAACCTGGACGTGATGTCATTCGAAGAAGATGGCGAACGATTCAGTAGCTGGTTCCTGATGCCCAGAACCAGGGATGATTTGCTGAAGCGAACGGAAACCCACCGGCGGATTGCGCAATGGTCGCATGGGCTGATGGGGCGGTCTCCAGATCACGTCTCGTCATTTGTGACCGGTCTGGCGATGAAACCCGACATGTTCGACGCGATCCGGCCGGGCTTCGGCGAGAATATCGTCAACTATTACAAATACATGCGGTCGAACGACATCTTCGCTACCTATACGGTTCTGCCGCCGCAAGGCGCCCGTAAGCCGGAGCTTTACGAGCGGGCGGGGATGAAGGTTCCGACGCTGCGCGTCACCGCCGAAGACGATGTCGGGGTTACGCTCAACGGCATGAAAATGCTGGGAACATCGGCAATTTTTTGTAACGAGACATGGGTCGGCAATCTGTTGCCGTTGGCGCCGGACCAGTTAAAGGAATCAATTACCTGTGCGGTGCCGCTGAATGCGCCCGGGATATCCATCTGGGCGCGCAAGCCGTTCGAGCGCTATGCGGTCAGCGAGTTCGACAATCCGCTGGCGTGGCGGTTCGATGAATCCGATTCGATGGTGATTTTCGAGGACGTCAAAATTCCTTGGGAGAAGGTGTTCGTTCACGACAATGCCGAGATGTCCCGGGGGATTTATGTTCAATCGCCCTCGCATTCGATGGGAAATCATCAGTCCAACATTCGCTTTGACGAAAAGCTGAAACTGATCATCGGCATCGCGCACAAGGTGGTGCAGTCAAATGGCGTGGAGCACATACCGGCGGTCCAGGGCGTCCTCGGACAGCTCGCGGCATGGCAGGCCGGTCTCGAAGCGATGATCCAGGGTCAGCTCCAGAATATTGAGGTGGTGGTGCCGGGTTATGTCAACGTGAACCGGCGCTATATGTATGCGGCGCTTCACTGGTGCACGACGAATTATTCGCAGGTCTGCGATATCGTCCGTGAACTGTTGGGCGGCGGACCGTTTCAGATGCCGGCCGACATCTCGGTCCTCAAGGATCCGGAAATGCGCGCAACGTTCGAGGAATACTGGTCAGTTCCGGGACAGTCGGCGATCGGCCGGATGAAGCTGCTCAAGCTTGCCTGGGATTTGTTGGGATCGGAATTTGCCGGGCGGCATATCCAGTATGAAAAATTTTACGCCGGTCCGGGTTTTGTCGTGACCAATTACAGCTATATCAACGCCCCGTGGGACGAGCTGGATGGCTTGGTCGATGAAATCCTCGATAGCTACGATGAGGGCAGCGATTCCGACGATGATCCCGCAGCGGCGGGCAGCGCCTGATATTTCGGCGGTTTGTTTCCGGCCGGTTTTCCGGGGGTCTCAAATGTTCCCCGAAATCATAATCGAACCGTGTTTAGGATCGGACTGGGACGGCTCTTCGCGCAGTATCTTGGTGACTTCAACCGTTACGCGACTGTCTCTCGCCTTAACTCGGCATGCTTGACATTGTCGAGATGGTCAATCCATTGCTCGGGTAATCCGTGTTTCCGGGCGCCCTCACGCAGCAGCGTGAGATAGCGCAGCGACGGGTTTCCGTCTTCATCGTTGCCCTCGGCAATGTAGGCTACGACTCTCAACGGGTTTCCGTCGGCATCCTCCGCTGGAAGGTCGAGGGGTTTGTATCGCCAGCCGGGAATGCCCTCCGACGCGTTCAGCCGAACGAGATCCCGTCGCGTGATCCGATAGAGAACACCCCATACTTCGAGATCGGGATCCTCACTGATGTTGGCCGGAGCCGCTTTGCCCTTTGGCCTGCCGTCAAGATTGAAGCGCAGCCGGTATCCACGGATCCTACCGGCGCGCCATTCGGCGGGCTGCATTGCCCGACGTTCCCGGAAGGCACTGTCATGCATGTTGGCGCCATAGGCAAAATACCAGGTGTCCTCATCAGGGCGCCCGTCGAGGCGAAGCCCCCAGGCTCTGTACCAAAGACGCGCCAGCGGCCAAGCCCCCACCATGACGGGAATCCAAAGTCGCCTGATGACGCGCGGTGTTCGAAACTGCATCAACTGTCCTCCCAACGCGCAAGCCGTTTAAAGAAATACAGCTGCAATATTGCGGCGCCTGCTGCAACAGTGAACAAGGCGTTGAGCGACAGGGCGTCGGCAATCAACGCGCCTACCAGCGGCAACAAGGCGGCTGGCGAGGCAAGGGTGTTGAAATAGGCGGAGTAGGCCGGGCGGCGATCGTCCGGTGAAATTTCCATCAGATAACCGAGGTAACCAATGGTCATGCCGTTAACAAGCGCACCGATCGTAAAAAACAGGGCTGCGAAGGACCAAAGCGCTTCGGGCGCCGAAAGATCGCCCACCATGAGTATGGCGAGCATGCCAAGCGGCGGCGCCAGCCGGAGGAGTCCAACAGACTGCAATAGCCTGAGTTTTCCATGACTATCGCCGATGCGGCCCCACAGGGCGTTGGACGCAAGTGATCCTGCCGTCTGCGCGGCCAGCAGAATGCCGACATCCTGCGGCCCAAGGCCGGCACCCGTTGCCGCGACGACATAGAACGGCAGCGCCATCAATGTCGCCCCGCCCAGCCATTGCGTATATAGAAACAAGCGAAAACGACCATCGGATTTTAAAACGGTGAGCCCCTCCTTCATGAATCCTTGGAATCCGGTAGCTGATTTATCTTCCTTGGGGAAAGGCGGTGCGGGCGGCTCACCGGCGGAGACGAAGCTGATCGAGGAAACGAGCATCAGCGCCGCCGCCAGTGCGAAAATCATGGCATAGGCGCTGAGAAGCGGTCCGGTTGTCAGCAGCCGGTGTACGATGGCCGCTATCCCAAGCGCCAATACGCCACCCCCGAAAAATCGCCAGGCAAGCATCCGGCTTCGCGCGTTGGACGGAATGGAGCGCCCCACGATATCGTTATAGGGAACGGCGACGATGCCGCTGACGAAGGCGTAGAGGGTCCAAAGCGACAGAAACGCTATGGCCAGCCAGCTGCCGGTGGAGTCCCCGGCAATGGCCAGGAGTACGGCGATGAGGGCGAGACAGGTTGCCCGGCCAAAGGCGCCCACCACATAGTACGGCATGCGCCGCGCTGCGCGCTGCGCGAGAAACCCGACCACAAGCTGGGTCGACAACCAGCCTAGCCGCAGTACGGCGCTTGCCGCGCCGACGGCATAAACGCTGCCGGTCAGATGGTTGACCAGGCTCGCGACGATTGTCGCGGAGTCCACGGCTGAAGAACCAGCCTGGAACGTGGCGCCGGCGCCAGCGATCTTCCAGAAGGCCGGTCCGCCGGCAGAATCCCTGGCCTCGTCAGCGGTCATCGGTTTTCACCTCGGCGGCGCGCATGGCGCGAATATCGATGCCGCTCCGCCACAGGAACAGCAGGCCGAACCCGACCACCAGGATGATACTCAGAATATGATTGAACAGGATCATCGCCAGCGCCTGTTCGTCGGGAACGCCAAGAAGTTTGAGGGCGAAACCGGATCCGATAACGAAGCCACCCGGTACGCGGACAAAGCGTGCCAGTACCAGAGAAAACCCCGCGAAAACCATCAGGAATACGTAATCCATCACGCCCAGGACAACACCCACGGCAAGACCGGCCCACAGAAAATGCGTGGCCG
>JBLHKG010000056.1:0-8373 GCA_047619835.1 Alphaproteobacteria bacterium | reverse complement strand
TCGACCCAGAATTCCGGGCTCTATGATCATCTCCTGCCGAAATTCCGGGCGCGGACGGGCATTGAAGTGCGTGTCGTCGCTGTCGGCACCGGTCAGGCGATCAAGAATGCCCGCAATGGCGACGGCGACGTGCTGCTGGTCCACGCCAAATCGTCGGAAGAAAAATTCGTGGCGAGCGGCTACGGCGTTCGGCGCTACGATGTGATGTATAACGATTTTATCATCGTCGGTCCGGCCTCCGACCCTGCGGGCGTCCGGCGGGCGAAAGAGGTTGCCAGGGCGCTGGCGACGATTGCGGCAAAAAAGGCGCTGTTCGCCTCGCGCGGCGATGATTCAGGCACGCATAAAAAGGAACGCCAGCTCTGGAAACTGGCCGGCATCGATCCGACGCCCGCCAGCGGCACATGGTATCGCGAAACCGGCTCCGGCATGGGCGCGACGCTCAACACCGGGATTGGCATGGGGGCCTACGTGATGACCGACCGCGCGACCTGGATCAAGTTTGGCAACAAGCAGGGGCATAAAATTCTGGTCGAAGGCGACAAGCGCTTGTTCAATCAATATGGCGTGATCCTGGTGAATGTAGCGCGGCATCCGCGGGTAAAGTCGGTGCCGGGCCAGAAATTCATCGACTGGCTGCTGTCAAAAGGGGGCCAGACCGCCATTGCCGGTTACCGGGTCGCGGGCCAGCAGCTTTTCTTCCCCAACGCGGCGCGCCGCTAACCCCCGTTCCCTAATTCCCGTTCCAGCGCACCGTGCCGTGGGAGCCGGTGTTATATCCACCCATCGATTTAGCTTTGTCGGCAAAGGCCTGGGTACGGCAGAACGCGAACAGCGCCTGCAGCGGGGGCTCGAAACAGGCCCGTCGGTTCACCAGTAGATCGAACCGTTCCTCAATCAGCGGAATAAAGCCGAGATGATATTGAAGCGCCATTGCCTCAATCCCGAGGGTGGCATCTGCTTTTCCTGAGGCAACGATTTCGGCGGCATCCGCCTCGGTCCGCGCGATGGCCGGGATCGCTGTGACCGTGTGGTGGTCCAACCCTGCGTCTGCCAGAAGATGCTCGAACAGGAGACGGGCGCCCGCAGTGGGTTGCCGGTGAATGATTGTCCGCCCTTTGAGGCCCTTGATCGATTTGATTGCGCCGGCGGCTTTTGGCGCGACGATGAGCCCCTGCTGGCGTTTGGCAAATTCAATCAGGACGTAGGGGCGCCCCTCCATGAGTTCGGAGACATGATGGACGTTCCAGTTCCCGCTTCCCGGCTCGAAAATATGCAGCCCGCTTGCCACGGCCTCGCCGGCACAAATGCGGTCGAGCCCGTCGAGGCTTCCGTCATACAGGGTTGCAAGGCCACTGGCTGACTCCCGAAGGGCCCAGTCGAGCAGAGGATCGTGGCTGCCGGCGACCAGATTTGGCGGCAGTCTGGCGGGGGCGGGGGCGGAAGAAGTAGGTGCCCCTCCGGAAATCCATGCCTCGATCTCGGTTCGGGGAAACAGCAATTTGCCGGTGACCCGTCGGCAGGGAATATCACCGGCGGAGGCGAGGTCGTAGACCTTGCGTTCCTTGACGCGCAGCAGCGCCGCGACCTCGCGGGTCGTCAGGAATTCAGGCTGGGTTTCGCTGTTCGCCATGACGCCGACAATACAGCCGACGATAAGGCCGGTCGAGGCGCTAGCTCAGATGCTTCCTGAAAAACGCCGTCAGCGGCTCGAACGATGTCGGCGAATAGCGGTTCTTCTGCTCGATATAGACGAGCTCGATGTCACCACCGGCGTTGCGATAATTTTGGCTAAACCGTTCGGGTTCGTTGAGCTCCACCGGCGATTCCGGATCGCGGTAATCATGGACCGGATCGGGCCGCCCCTGCACCCACATCGCCGGCGGCATCAGAACCTTTTCGCCGCGCTCCAGCAGCAGCACCGGGTTGCCTTCGCTCATGTTTTCGTCGGTGACCCAGTAGATGTCATGACTTTCCGGAATATCGCCGACCCAGTCGGTCGGCCCGGGAACCTCGCCGGCACGGGTGCGCAGCGCATTGCGATAGCGCGATAGCGGGTTCATCACCGGCCATGCCATGCCGACGCAGCGCACGGTGGCATCCAGATCCGGCGCACCGGCATTGAGCGGTATCGAGGCATAACGTTCATCGAACGGGCGCATCGCCGACAGCATGGCGAGATGTCCGCCGCTCGACTGGCCGCACAGGCCGATCCGGTTGGGATCGAGGTCAAGCTCGCCGGCATGCGCCTTGATCCATCGCGTCGCGTAGTTGATATCGATCAACGAGGCTGGATAGCCATCGGCGGCATGACGGAAATCGATCGCGGCGGCGGCGATGCCTGCCTCGGCGAAGGCTTCATCGCGCTCTATACAGCTGGCGAGATCGCTCTTGTTCCAGGCACCGCCATGCAAATCGATCACGATGGGAAAGGGTCCAGCCCCGGCGGGACGAAACAGTTTCATCGCCATCGCCCGGTCACCATGGTGCAGATAGTCGATGTCTTCGGTGGTAAAATTCAGGGTCGTCGCCATGATTAGGCCTCCTGTAGGTGACTGTTTCCGGGAGATGGTCTCAAGATCACACCTCGTCCGGCATTCTAGGCGGCGGATAGGGCAAGAGTCTATTTATGCAACTGCGCTCGCCAACGGAGGATATAAATCACGGGTTTGTGATTGGGCAGGGGTCGGTTAAGCTAAATTGTGAGCGCACCAAATCCGGGTGCATAAGCAGCGAGGAATTGAAAATCATGCATAAAATTCTAGGAATTTTCGCGGGCGGTGCAGCCCTCGCGACGGTTGTGATGGCGGGCTCCGCGATGGCGGCGCCCAAGAATCTCAGCCTGACGATTGTCGACGGCTATCCGCCGCGCGCGCTGCAGGTGAAAACCCTCATCAGCTATTTTATTCCCGAAATCAACAAGCGGCTCGCCAAAAAGGGTGAGTACAAGATCCGCTGGAACCAGGCCTTTGCCGGACAGATCGTCAAGGTCCGCCATGTCATGACCGGCATGCAGAAGGGGCTCGGCGATATCGGGGTGGTGACCACCGTGTTCCATCAGGACAAGGTGCCGATGCAGGCGGTCGCCTATGTCGCGCCGTTTGTCACATCCAACCCCCTGCTTCTGTCGCGCACTGTCGATGAGCTGACCGAGCAGTTCCCGGCGATGCAGGAGGCCTGGAAGAAGTATAATCAGATCGTGCTGACCAGCTTCTCGGTGATAGATTCCTATCAGATGTTCTTCCGGGAAAAAGTCACCAAGATCGAAGACTTTAAAGGCAAGAAGATCGCCGGCGCGGGCATCAATATGCGCTATCTGACCGGAACCGGCGCGACGCCGGTGATCGGGTCGATGATCCATTATTACAACAAGTTCAAAACCGGTGCGATCGACGGCTCGATGCTGTGGACCGACGCGGCGGTGGCTTTCAAGCTGGTTGAGGGCGCCAAATACATGTGGAAAGCCGATCTTGGCACCGCCAATTCCAAGGCGCTGACGATGAACCTCGATTCCTACAAGCGTATGCCAAAGGCGGTTCGCGACATCATCCATGAGGTCGCGCACGATTATCGCGATTATACGGCAAAGGCGGCGATGGCGGATGCCAGCAAGGCCTATGCCAATTACAAAAAGAAGGGTGGCATCATCATCCAGGTTTCGGATGCCGACCGGGCGAAATGGGCCAACAGCATGCCCAATATCGGCAAGTCCTGGGCGGCGGGTCTCGATAAGAAAGGCCTTCCCGGCACCAAGCTGCTGAAAGCCTATATGACGAAAATGAGAGCGGCGAAGCAGCCGATCCTGCGCCAGTGGGACAAGGAATAATCTTCCTTGGCCGATAACCAGCCGGCAACAAACGGAGCGGGGCGTAAACGAAGCGCCCCGCTTCGCATTTTCGGCGGAATCGTCAGCGGCATGAATGCCGCCGGTTCCTGCTGGATTGTCGTTTTGATGCTCCTGATCAATGTTGAGGCCATTGGGCGTTCGGCCTTTAACTCGCCGATCATCGGCGTCATCGAGATGATCGAGATCTCGATCATCGGCATTGTATTCATGCAGCTCGCCGATTCTCTGCGGCGTGGCGTTTTGACCCGCTCCGATGGCCTGTTCAATCAGGCTTTACAGCGCAAGCCCGCGGTGGCCCATGTGATGGGGATCCTGACCTATCTGCTGGGCGCGGTCTTTATGGTGATCATCCTGTTCGGCAGCATTCCCTATCTGGGAGAGGCCTGGAGCGAAAACTATTACATCGGCGTCGAAGGCATGTTTACGGCGCCGGTCTGGCCGATTGCCGTGATCATCGTTATCGCCGTGACTGTCACCATGATCCAGTTTCTGGTGACTCTCACCGATCACGTCCGCGCCCTGACCGGACATGCGCCGTGGCCCGGCGAGGAGCGAATCGCGGGTCATGAAGGCGAGAACGGATCGTGATTGGCGTCGAAGTCGGCATCGCGTCGGTCCTGCTCATTCTTGTCCTGATCTATACCGGCATCCATGTCGCGGTGGCGTTGGGGCTGGTGTCGTTTGTCGGCGTGTGGATCTATCGCGGCAATATAGACGTGGCGGTGAGCCTGCTGACGGCGGCAACCCACGACACCATTGCGCATGAGGTGTTCGCCAACGTGCCGTTGTTTGCCCTGATGGGGATCGTTGCCAGCGAGATCGGCCTTGGCGCCGATGTCTACAAGGTGGCCGATCAGATGTTCCGCAGGGTACGGGCCGGGCTTGGCATGGCCACCGTTGCCGCTAACGCATTGTTTGCCTCGATTACCGGCTCTTCCATCGCGTCGGCCTCGGTGTTTACCCGCATCGCGGTGCCGGAGATGCGGCGCTTTGGCTATTCGCGACCGTTTTCAGTCGGCGTGGTGGCGGGCAGCTCGGTTCTCGGCATGTTGATCCCGCCCTCGGCTATGCTGATCATCTATGCAATCGTCGCCGAACAGTCGGTAGGCGATATGTTTGTCGCCGGGTTTATCCCCGGAATCCTGCTGGCGTGCGCGTTTATTCTCGGCATTTTGATCATATCCTACGTCAAGCCGTCCTTTATCGGCGAGTCGCTGACGCGGTCTGAAGAAGAGGCGCCCCCTTTGATGGGCAGCGGTGAGATCATCAAGCTGATGGTGCCGGTGGGTTGCCTCGTGGTCATCGTGCTGGGCGGAATTTATACCGGCTGGTTCTCGCCGGAGGAAGCGGGCGCCGCCGGTTCCGCCGGTGCCCTGTTAATCGGCATCGTCAAAAAGCGCCTTAGTTGGCAAGGGTTGTGGCGGGTGCTGGTTGAGACCGGTCATATCACCGCAGCGATCCTGTTTTTGATCATCGCGGCATCGATGTATAGCCGGATGCTCGGCGTTGCGGCCCTGCCCACGCTGTTCAGCGAATGGTTGGCCAGCATGAATCTCGGGCTGACCGGGTTGATGGTGATTTATGTTATTCTCATGGTGGCGCTGGGCACCATCATTGAGACCGCATCGATCATCCTGATCGTGGTGCCGTTGTTCCTGGGCTCGGTCGAAGCGCTGGGGGGGGACATCGTCTGGTTCGGGATTGTCACGGTGATTGGCGCAGAGATCGGCCTTCTGACGCCGCCGCTCGGCATTTCATGCTTTACGATCAAGAGCACGATCCGCGATCCCTCGATTACATTGACGCATATTTTCACCGGCGCCTTTCCGTTCGCGGTGATCATGCTGCTGGTGCTGATTGCGATAATCGCTTTTCCCTGGCTAAGCCTTGCGTTGGTATAAAGATCACGCCAGAATTTAGTCAAACACAGGGAGAATAATATGATCAAGATGAAGGGGCTGACCCATTTCACCATTCCGGTGACAGACCTCAACAAATCCAAGGATTTTTATATCGAGACGTTAGGGTTCGATCTTGTACGTGAGAACCCGCACATGGTGTTCTGCAAATGCCAGAACGATTTCTTTGTCCTGACCCGCTCGGAAAACCCGGTGGACCCAAATCCCGGCGACAGCCACGATATTCACACCGCGTTCTATGTGGACTCGGATGAATATGACCGGGCGCTCGACTATCTCGGCGGATTGGGAATTCGGGTGTTCAAGACCGAGGAACGCCATGGCGACGCCACCTTTACCGGCCGCAGCGCCTATTTTCACGATCCCGACCGCAACGTAATCGAGCTGCTGGATTCCGACACGGGAACCCACAGATAGAGATCGGCTGCTAATAGCCTTTTGGGCGGACACAAAAAAACCCCCGAGCGATTGGCTCGGGGGTTTTCTTTGTCAGTCTTGATCAGTTGGTGCAGACCAGCTTCTTGGCTGTGGTCTTGTTGCCGTAGTAATGGAACTCGCACGTCATGCCGACCTTGATGGCCTTACGCTTGGCCTTGGCGCCGTTGACCGTGAGCTTGGTCTTGGAACCGGAGACCTTGGCAGTTCTCTTTTTATTCTTGGCGTTCATGATGGTGATCCGACGGCCGCCTCTTTTAATCTTGGTGACCTTGCCCATGTCGGTGACGATCTTGAGGACGACCTTTTCAACCGGGCCCTTGAACTTGAAGTGAGCATTGAGGGCAGCCAGCTTGTCCTTCGGCGTGGCGGCGAGACCGGCGATGATCTTCTGGATCTCGTCACCATCGACGACCTCGATATCGCGTTTAAGCCGTTTGGCATCCTTGAGGAATACCGGGTCCTTGGTCATGGCAATGAAGGCCTTCTTCATCGCGTTGACCCGCGCCACCGGAACACCCGGCGCCATCGCAAACGGACGGCCCATCAGCGGCGGGATGACGGTCAGCTTGAAGAACAGCTTCGCATCTTCAAGATTGATGCCAGCGGCCAGATTATCCTTGGTCAGAAAATCGCTGATCATCGGTACGCCGAGCGCAGTCATTTCCTTGTCCGGATGGAGCGAAACCTGCACCAACGGCTTGATGGTACCCTTCTTCAGCATGGATTTTGCCTGCACTGAGAAAGATGCCCAGCTCTGGCACACGCCGTCGAGCTCGCCACTCTCAATCGCCAGATGAATCTGTGGTGTCGCCGGATAGCCCCTGATGAGCTTGAATTTGGCGGCCATCACATTGCGGAACAGTGCCGGCCAGAACTCAGTTGAGTTCGGCCCTGTGCCGCCCATTGAAAACTGCTTGTCGAACACGGCATCGAGCGTTTTGGCGCCGGTGCGGGTTGCCAACGCGCAAACACCAGCTTCCTTGGCCAGACTGCCGAGCCAGTTAAGCTCTTCTGCCTTATATTTGGGGCCTTTCCCTCCAAGAAGGGGAATCAGAGCGGCGGAGCGCTGCAGGCCACCAATGATGGTGCCGTCCTTGGGGGCAACATTGGCCATAAAGTTTGCGCCAATGAGACCACCGGCGCCCGTCTTGTTCTGGGTGACAAGGGTCGGGTTGCCTGGAATGTGACGGCCAATATGGCGTTCAACCAGACGGGCATAGGTATCGTACCCGCCGCCGGGGCCCGACGCGACGATGACCGTAAGGCGTTTCCCCTTATAAAAATCCGCGATCTCATCGGCGGCGGAAATGCCGGACGAGACGCCCAATCCAACGATCGCGGCAATTGCCGCGGACGTGATGATCCTCAAATTTGACACTGTTAATTCTCCCTTTTCTGAGGCGTAAATCGCCGCCAGTGGCGGACCATAACAGTGGTCTGGCGCGGTTCCAACGGAAAATATAGGAGTTGCAGGAGGTTTAGGCCGCTCGAGCCAGGCTAAAACTTCAACGCCTTCAGCTCTTTCAGCACCGGCATGTCCTGCAGATCCTGTTCACTGAGGCGCGACCAGTCAATTCCATGGGGTGCGGGGTAGGGATTTGCGATCTCGAACAGGCCGCCCGGCGTCGCGATGGCCGACAGAGGCAGATCGATCTCGTCCCGTGGGAAATCGCCGACGATCATGATGTCGTGGACAGTGGTCGCCACCGGCACCGCCTTGTGGCCGAGTTCGCGCAGGATGGCGAATTCGATATCGCTATAGCCTTCACCCTTGCCGCAGCGCTTGCCGTCGCGCGTGACGGCGACGGACCCGGTAACAATGGCATCGATTTGCGGCATGTCTTCCAGCGCGACCAGTTCTCCCCATTTCTCGGAAGTCGAAAGCGCGGCGGCCTCGCGATAAGATTCGGGCGGGATTTTCGCCGGATCGAATTTGCGAAAGCCGGCCTTGAGGCGGGGCGTCGGCATGAAATAGGTAATGCCGCGCCGAAGCGCCTCAAGCCGCACCGGCCTTTGCGGCGAATCCGGGTTGATCTTGAGAAGTTTGGCGTCTTTCCAAGGGCTGAGCGTAAACAGGTTCAGCGCCGCCGCTTCGGCGCCCTTGTAGTTGGGAATGCGCCCCCGCACCGGAAAGGGAAAGCGCGCCAGCTTCTGCTCGGTCAGGGCCTG
>JBLHKG010000055.1:0-8421 GCA_047619835.1 Alphaproteobacteria bacterium | reverse complement strand
ATCAGCCTTTGTGGATATCGCCTTGCGCGGGTGCGGCGGATGATCGGGCAATATCCTTGGCTGTACGAGAGGAACGGTGTCTTCTTTTGGCGCAAAAAGGGTGATTCCGGATCCGTATGATTCTTGCCTGTGTGGGTGCAATCGCTAATGTTGGGTTCTGAATTAAGGAGACAATGATTATGAAAACGACAATCCTTGCTATTACTGCGGTCGCGATGGGCCTCATAAATGCCACTCCCGCCACAGCCGAAATCGCGGTCGCCGTGGCGGGGCCGGTAACCGGCCAGTACGCGTCCTTTGGTGAACAGATGAAGAAGGGTGCGGAAATGGCGGTCGCTGATCTCAACAAGGCTGGCGGACTGCTTGGGCAGAAACTCCGGCTGGAAGTCGGCGATGATGCATGTGATCCCAAACAGGCGGTGGCGGTCGCGAACCAACTCGCGTCGAAGGGCGTAAAATTTGTCGCTGGCCACTTTTGTTCGGGATCCTCTATTCCGGCGTCGAATGTCTATGCCGAGGAGGACATAATTCAGATTTCGCCGGCATCGACCAATCCCAAGCTGACGGAGCGCGGCCTGGCAAACGTCTTTCGCACCTGTGGCCGTGACGATCAGCAGGGGCTTGTCGCCGGTAATTTTTTGGCTCGTCAGTTCAAGGGGCTCAAGGTAGCGGTGATCCACGACAAGACGGCTTATGGCAAGGGGCTTGCCGATGAAACGAAAAAAACGATCGAGAAACTGGGCATGAAGCCGGCCATGTACGCCGCATTTACGGCGGGCGAAAAAGACTATACCGCGCTGATCACCAAGCTTAAGGCGGCACAGATCGATGTTCTCTATGTTGGCGGTTACCACACTGAAGCCGGGTTGATGGTTCGACAAATGCGCCAGCAGGGTATGAAAACTGTCCTGGTGTCAGGCGATGCGCTGGTCACGCAGGAATACTGGCAGATCACCGGTAAGGCGGGGGAGGGGACTTTGATGACGTTTAGTCCCGATCCGCGCAAAAACCCGGTTGCACTACCTTTGGTGAAAAGGTTTAGAGCGGCGGGGTATGAACCCGAAGGTTACACGCTTTATTCTTATGGCGCGGTGCAGGCTTGGGCTGAGTCAGTGCGGCGGGCGAAGAGCCTCGATACGGCCAAAGTGATTGCCCAGCTGAGAAAAGGATCATTTGAAACTGTCCTCGGCGAGATCGGTTTTGACCCCAAAGGCGATGTTACCGCGCCGGGATATGTCGTCTATGAGTGGAAAGACGGAAAATACGATTACTTTAAATAGCCTGATGAATTGTCAGGAAAAACCCCGCGGCGATATTCGCTGCGGGGTTTTTTTTACGGGTCGTCTAGGTAGTTCGTTAGCTGCTCCGGCGCGGGGCTTTTTGTCCTTTTTTCCGGCCAAGCCCGATTTGCTTGGCGAAGGCTGAGCGCCGCTTGGCGTAATTTGGCGCCACCATCGGATAATCGGCGGGAAGGCCCCATTTGACGCGATATTCGTCCGGCGTCAGGCCGTATGCCGCCCGCAGATGCCGCTTGAGCATCTTGAGCTGCTTGCCGTCTTCAAGGCAGACAATGTATTCAGGGGTCACCGAGCGGCGGACGCTGACGGCCGGCTTCAGAGGTTCTCCGCCGCCATTCGTTGTCTGACCGTTCAAGGCGCTCAGGGATCCGAATACCGTGTTGATGACGTCGGGAACCTGGGCGGATGCAACGGAATTATTGCTCACATAGGCCGATACGATTTCGACTGCCATGCGAAGAACGTCCGATTGAGAAATGGTAGCGGGGGTATCTTCTGCCATTTTTATTTCCGGTATTTTGAAGAGTTGAAAAAGAAATCAGGTATTCGCATGAGTTTCTTGTTCTGTCAATAAAATTATAAAGGATTGGCGTTTCAGCCGAAGGGATTGTTTGTAACATTCGGTAGTAGAGTTTCTGTGCTATTCTTTTGCCCTTGCGACTTATATGGATTGGAGAGCTGCCTTACATCAATTGTTTTGGGTGCAGTGATGTCGGCTTTGAATGTAACCTGAGTGTTCTAATCATGTTTGCGACAGCTAGTGTGGGCTGGCAATCCCAAGGCCACATATGGTAGTTTCCGCCCACATTCCAATTATTGCTCGGGACACTTGACTATGGCTCGCAAAACCGTCGCTGTCGGTGCCGACCATGGCGGCTATTTATTAAAGTCCGCGTTGGCTGCACAGCTATCGGAGCTGGGTTTCGATATTATTGATTTCGGTACCGATGACAGCGAATCCGTCGACTACCCCGACTATGCAGAGCCTGTTGTTGCCGCGATCAAGGAGGGGCGGGCACAAATTGGTGTGCTGGTTTGCGGCAGCGGCATCGGTATGTCGATTGCTGCCAACCGCCATAAGGGGATCCGCGCTGCGCTGTGCCGCGATGTTGAATCGGCGACGCTGGCGCGTCAGCACAATGATGCCAACATCCTGGTGCTAGGCGGAAGGCTGATAGATCAGGACGAGGCGGAAAAATGCCTTAAGGCATTTGTCACGACGGAATTCGAAGGTGGCCGTCATCAACGGCGTGTCGACAAACTTGGATAAAACAACTCAAATGATAATCGATTTCAGGAGTAAGTTATAATGGCGACCAGTGGGGTAAGTGCCCAGCCGGGTGTAACGGAGGGATTTTTTTCCGAGTCGCTCGCGGATCGGGATCCAGAATTGTATCAATCAATTCGCGGAGAACTCCGCAGGCTGCAGGGGCAGGTTGAACTGATCGCATCCGAAAATGTTGTATCGAAGGCGGTTCTCGAGGCGACGGGCTCGGTCCTGACCAATAAATATGCAGAAGGTTACCCTGGTCGCCGGTATTATGGCGGCTGTGAATTCGCTGATGTCGCGGAAGAGCTTGCCCGCGAGCGTGCGAAGAAACTTTTTGACTGCAGTTATGTAAATGTTCAACCGCACGCTGGCTCCCAGGCCAATTTGGCTGTGTATGTGGCGCTCTGCCAACCGGGCGATACCATTCTCGGTATGTCGCTCGCGGCCGGGGGACATTTAACCCACGGCGCCCGGCCTAATTTTTCCGGCAAATGGTTGAACGCGGTTCAGTATGGGGTTCGCCGCGACGATCACCGGATAGATTTTGAGGAGGTCGAAGGCCTCGCGAAGGAGCACAAGCCGAAGATTATCGTGGCCGGCGGGTCTGCATATCCGCGGATCATTGACTTCGAACGATTTCGGGCCATCGCCGATGAGGTCGGTGCTTATCTGATGGTCGATATGGCGCATTTTGCCGGGCTCGTCGCGGGGGGCGTGCATCCCAGCCCGTTTCCGCATGCTCATGTCGTGACAACCACGACCCATAAAACGTTGCGCGGTCCGCGCGGCGGGATGATCCTTTCCAATGACGAAGACATTGGAAAGAAAGTTAATTCGGCCATTTTTCCGGGTACCCAGGGCGGTCCTCTGATGCATGTTATTGCGGCCAAGGCGGTCGCCTTTGGCGAGGCTTTGCGGCCCGATTTTCGCGATTATGCGTCCCGCGTCGTTGAGAATGCCAGCACACTGGCGGACACTCTGTTGAGGCAGGGGCTGGATATTGTCTCGGGCGGGACCGATACCCATTTGATGCTGGTTGATCTTCGTCCCAAAGGGCTTACCGGCAAGGATGCCGAAGCCAGCCTCGAAGCCGCGGGAATAACCTGTAACAAGAACGGCATTCCTTTCGATCCAGAAAAACCGACGATCACATCCGGCGTGCGGCTGGGGTCACCGGCGAGCACCACGCGGGGTTTCGGCACTGAAGAATTCACACAAATAGGTGACATGATTGTTGAAGTACTCGACGGTCTGGCAGCGAGCAATGGTGATAATTCGACTGTCGAGGAGGCGGTTCGCATACGTATCGGCGAATTATGCGCTCGTTTCCCGGTCTATCCGAATAGTTAGAATTCCCGACAGGGAGGGGAGTAAAAGCTGATGCGTTGTCCGTTTTGTGGTGCCGATGATACCCAGGTGAAGGATTCTCGACCGACCGAGGAGGGGGCGGCCATTCGGCGCCGCCGCGCCTGCACGGGATGTGGCATGCGGTTTACCACTTTCGAAAGAGTTCAGCTGCGTGAGCTGACGGTCGTCAAGCATGGTGGCAAACGTGAGCCTCTTGATCGCGACAAGCTGGCCCGGTCGATGAATATCGCGCTTCGCAAACGGAATGTGGATCCGGAACGTGTCGAACGCGTAATCAACAGTATTGTTCGGCGGCTGGAAAGCAGTGGCGAAAGCGAGGTTGCATCGGACGCGGTTGGCGAGATGGTGATGGCGGCGCTCGCCAGTCTCGATCAGGTTGCTTATGTTCGCTATGCATCAGTCTATCGTAATTTTCGTGAAGCAAGTGATTTTGGTGAATTTGTAGGAACGCTGGGTGACGGCGACGACGACTGAAGACGATATCCGCCATATGCGGGCCGCGCTGGCGCTTGCCCGGCGCGGGCTTGGGCGCGTATGGCCAAATCCAGCGGTGGGCTGTGTGCTGGTCAAGGACGGAAACGTCATTGGCCGGGGCTGGACCCAACCCGGTGGAAGGCCCCATGCCGAGACTGAGGCCCTGCGTCGCGCCGGTAAGGCGGCCAAAGGGGCAACAGCCTATGTAACGCTCGAACCCTGCGCCCATCACGGCGAGACGCCGCCCTGTGCGGATGCTTTGATTGAGGCAGGTATCGCGCGCTGTTTCATTGCGGTAGAGGATCCTGATCCGCGAGTAGATGGAGGCGGTGTCCGGAAACTCGAGGGCGCGGGCATTGAGGTCCGGCGTGGCCTTTGCAAAGACGAAGCAGAGACACTCAATGCCGGATTTTTGTCCCGTCTGCGGAAGCAGCGGCCGTTTGTGACGCTCAAGGCGGCAACCACGATTGACGGCAGGATCGCAACCCGTAGCCGGGACAGTCAATGGATTACCGGACCTGGCGCGCGGCAGGTTGGGCATCTGATGCGGGCGACGCACGATGCCATTCTGGTTGGCGCCAATACGGCAATGCTCGATGATCCGACGTTGACGTGCCGCGTCCCCGGTTTACTTGATCGATCCCCCGTCCGGATCGTCTTAGATGGGCGCATGCGCTTGCCGCTAACTCATAATCTGGTTCGCGGCGCGACCGGTTTGCCCACCTGGCTGTTTGCCTTTTCGCCGGCATCGCCTGATCGGCACGAGCGCCGCAAGGTTTATCAGGACTGTGGTATAAAAGTTTTTGACGTTGCTGCCGATGAAAATGGACATCCGGACCCGGCGGATGTTTTGCGTCAACTGGCCGAGCAGGGAATTACCCGGCTGCTGATCGAGGGAGGCGGGATCGTTGCCGCTGCCTTTTTGTCTCTTGGCCTGATCGACGAACTCGTCTGGTTCCGCGGACCGTCGGTGATCGGTGGCGATGGATTGCCTGCGATTGCCGCTTTTGGTGTAGATATTCTGAAGGATACGCCGGTTGCTCGACGAATTTCAGTCGAGACCATGGGCGTGGACCTGATTGAGCGTTATAGTTTGGCCCGATAGGAAAATGTTTACAGGCATCATCACAGATATTGGCGCGGTGCGCGCCATCGAAAAGAACGGCGACACGCGGGTCGAAATCGATACGCGTTACGATACCCATGATATTGAGCTCGGCGCGTCGATCGCCTGCTCCGGCCCATGCCTCACGGTTGTCGAAAAAGGTGACGGATGGTTCGCGATTGAGGCCTCGGCCGAAACATTGGCGCGGACGAGCCTCGGTGACTGGCGGGTTGGCAGCAGACTTAATCTCGAAAGAGCGCTGCGCGTCGGTGATGAACTCGGCGGCCATATCGTGTCGGGCCATGTCGATGGTATTGCACTAATTGCCAGTATGCGATCCGAAGGAGATAGCACGCGTTTCGAATTCGAGGCCTCCGACGATTTAATGCCCTATATTGCCGAGAAAGGCTCGATTGCGCTCGATGGCGTGTCATTGACTGTGAACGAGGTTGAAGGAAACCGGTTTGGCGTGAATATTATCAGCCATACGAAGGCGAATACGACATTTGGCGCGCGTGTCGAGGGTGACAGGGTCAATCTGGAAATCGACACGCTGGCGCGCTATGTAGGCCGTCTGGTCGGTCGCGACTAAGAAACAATCAGGGCAGGGATTAGGAAAGCCAATATGATGGATGGAACGGACGGCGGCGCTACGAAAAATGCTCTGCATGAGGCATTGTCGACGCCAGAGGAACTGGTGGCGGAAATAGCCAAGGGGCGCATGGTTGTTCTGGTTGATGATGAGGATCGCGAGAATGAAGGCGATCTGGTCATCGCCGCTGAAATGGCCGATGCGGACGCCGTTAATTTTATGGCGACGCATGGCCGTGGACTGGTCTGCCTGTCGATGACGCCGGAGCGGGTTGCGGGTCTCGGGCTGTCGATGATGGTTCAGGACAATAAGGCGCCCCTCGGTACCGCCTTTACCGTATCCATCGAAGCCCGAGAGGGCGTTACGACCGGAATTTCCGCAGGCGATCGGGCGAAGACGATTGGAGTTGCGATCAATCCAGATAACGGTCCTCAATCCATCGTGACCCCAGGGCATGTCTTTCCCCTCGTCGCCAAGGATGGCGGCGTCCTGGTGCGGGCGGGCCATACCGAAGCCGCAGTCGATCTGTCGCGTCTGGCGGGGCTCAACCCATCCGGCGTGATCTGCGAGATCATGAAGGACGACGGCACGATGGCGCGTCTTCCCGATTTGGTCACCTTTTGCCAGAAGCATAATCTCAAGCTCGGGACGATTGCCGACCTGATTGCCTACCGGTTACGAAATGACAGCGTCGTCACCCGGACGGTTGAGACCAAACTTGTTCGCAGTCATGGCGGAGAATTTGACGTCATCATCTACGAAAGCCAGATGAACGGGCTTGAACATGTGGCCGTGGTTAAGGGAGACCTTTCCGGTGAAGCACCGGTTCTGGTCCGTATGCATGCGCTCAACGTTCTTGACGATGTGTTGCATGACACCGGGGAGGAGCGGCAAGGCGAGCTCGAGATGTCTCTTCGCATGGTCGCGGAGGAAGGTAGGGGCGCTGTCGTGTTGATCCGCGATTCATGGAATACCCGGTTTTCCACCCAAATCGCCATGCGCAAGGATGTTTCCCTTCAGGCCGAAAACAGTAAGACCAGTGATGATCTGGAGAGTAAGCCCCAGGTTTTGCGTAATTACGGCATTGGCGCGCAGATACTCCGCGACCTCGGTATCAGTCGCATGAAATTGCTGACGAATACTCGTGAAAGCTCGATAAAGGGGATCGATGGTTACGGTCTCAAGATTGTAGAGCGGGTGCCAATCCCGCGTTTCGGTCATTAAACGAACAAAATAGAAGGCATAGAACGGCATGGTCGATGCGCCGCACATCATGGTTGTCGAATCCCGGTATTATGAAGATATTGCCGAGGAATTGATTCAGAGCGTTATGATCGAGTTGAACGACGCGGGCGCGACTTTCGAACGGTTCGAAGTGCCCGGCGCGTTCGAGATTCCGGCGGCGATCAAGTATGCCATTCGGTCGATGGATTTCTATGCTGCGCAGCAGCGTTTTGACGGATATATCGCGCTGGGATGTGTAATACGGGGGCAGACGTCGCACTATGATTATGTCTGTGGGGAAAGCGCCCGGGCACTTCAGGATCTGGCTGTGCAGTATTCGTTGGCCCTTGGCTACGGCATTTTGACCGTGGAAAATCGCGATCAGGCGATGGCGCGGGCGAAGCGCTCGGAACAGGATCGCGGCGGCCACGCCGCGCGGGCGTGTCTCAAGATGATCGAACATAAATCCCATTTTCGGCTCTTTCCGCGATGACGTCGTCACGCGAACTTCGTCCTTCGTCGAAGTCGCGGTCCCGGGCGACATCCCGTCACAGCGCTGCTCGTCTCGCGGCGGTGCAGGCCCTGTACCAGATGGAACTGACGGATGCCAAAGCGCCTGTCGTCATTGACGAGTTTCTGCGTCATCGGCTTGGCGCCGACGATGCTGAGGCAGGCGGCGGCGGAAAAGTTAACGAAAAACTGTTCAGCGACATCGTGAGGGGGGTCGTTGTCCGGGGCGAGGAAATTGATCAGAAAATAGCTGAATCGCTGCCGGATAGCTGGAAGGCCGAGCGTCTTCAGATTGTTCTCCGGTGCATTTTGCGGGCGGGGGCGTTGGAACTGATGGTACGATTCGAGGCGCCTGCGGCAGTCGTCGTCTCGGAATATGTGCGTCTCGCCCATTCTTTTTTTTCGGAAGGCGAACCGGCGCTGGCGAATGGGGTGCTTGATCGACTGGCACGTGATCTGAGGCCCGGAGAGCTGGAGGCGCGCGGCGGCGCGGCTGGAGATGCCATCGGGTGAATTCGATCTGATTGCCCGATATTTTGCACCTTTGTCTGCAGGGTTTCCTGGTGCTGTAAATTTGTTG
>JBLHKG010000054.1:0-8486 GCA_047619835.1 Alphaproteobacteria bacterium | reverse complement strand
CAGCCAACGATCACGTCGCCACCGATATCGCCCGGATCCGGTCGTTCACAAAGCTCCCGCTTGCTGTCGGGTTTGGCATCAGGACGCCATCGCAGGCCGCCGCAATCGCACGTATCGCCGATGCCGCAGTGGTTGGTTCGGCGATTGTTGAGATCATTGCCGACAAAACACAAGAATCGGGTCCCGAATCGGAAGCCTCTCCCGATTTGGTCGAATCCGTGCTAAAATTCGTTAGTGGCTTGGCTGAAGGCGTTCGGAATGCGCGCTCTTAGCCAACATGCGGCATTGCGAAACATGCGACAGATAAATGAACTGGCTCAGTAATTACGTCCGACCCAAGATCCGCGCGCTGGTTCAGCGTGAAGATGTTCCCGATAATCTGTGGCACCAGTGCCCCTCCTGCGAGCAGATGGTGTTTCATCGCGAGCTGGAAGCCGCGCATAACGTCTGCACTCACTGCGGCCATCACATGCGGCTTGCCGCCCTCAAACGGCTGGCGATGCTGTTTGATGAGGGCGTCTACCAAACCATTGAACTACCGAAACTGACCACCGACCCGCTGAAATTCCGCGACCGCAGGCGCTATACCGACCGGCTCAAAGACGCCCGTGCGGCGACCGAGCGGGATGACGCGCTGATCGTCGCCCATGGTGCCATGGGCGGGCGCAAGGTGGTGGTCGCAATTCTGGACTTCGCCTTTATGGGCGGCTCGATGGGGCTCGCCGTGGGCAAGGGGCTGCTGACGGCGGCACGTCTCGCCGTATTGCAGGAGGCGCCGTTTATTGTATTTACCTCATCTGGCGGCGCACGCATGCAGGAAGGGATTCTCTCTCTGATGCAATTGCCGCGCTCGGTTATCGCCGTTTCCGAGGTCAAGGAAGCCGGCCTTCCCTATATCGCGGTGCTGACCGATCCCACCACAGGCGGCGTGTCAGCGTCGTTCGCGATGCTGGGCGACATTGCCATCGCCGAACCCGGAACGGTGATCGGCTTTGCCGGCGCCCGGGTGATCGAAGAGACCATTCGCGAGAAACTGCCCGAAGGTTTCCAGCGCGCTGAATATCTGCTCGAGCACGGCATGCTCGACCGGGTCGTCCACCGCCGCGATCTCCGCGACGAGCTGGTTCGGATCACCCGTCTGTTGATGGATCGGTATCCGTCCGCCGAGATCGTTCCAATCAAGGACGCCAAGGCAGCCGCTGCGGCTAAATTGCCCAAAGAAACCGCCGCCGATCCCGCCACGCCCCTGATCGAAGAGCGCCCCGCTGCGGAGTGATCATCTCGTCGAACGACTGAGGGCGTATCATCCAAGGGTCATCGATCTCTCACTTGGACGTGTTGAACGATTGCTGACCGCGCTCGGCAATCCCGAAAAATTGCTCCCCTGCGTGGTGCATGTCGCCGGCACCAATGGCAAGGGCTCGACTCTCGCCTTTCTGAAGGCAATCTGCGAAGCAGCAGGGCTCACGGTTCACTGCTATACCTCGCCGCACCTCGTGCATTTCAATGAACGAATTTCGGTAGCTGGAAAGGATCTCGACGACGACGCGTTAAATGCAGTACTCGACGATTGCGAAGCAGCCAATGCCGGCGGTGAGATCACTTTTTTCGAAATGACCACCGCAGCGGCTTTCCTCGCCTTTTCGCGCGTTCCAGCCGATGTAACTCTGATCGAGACCGGTCTTGGCGGCCGGTTCGATGCGACCAACGTTTTTGCAAAACCCGCGCTGACCATCATCACACCGGTGTCGATGGACCATATGAGCTGGCTCGGCGACACGCTTGAGCAGATCGCGTTTGAGAAGGCCGGCATACTAAAACCTGGCGTGCCCTCAGTAATCGGACCGCAAATACCTGACGGGCTGGCGGTGATCGAACGCCGTGCCGCCGAAATCGACTCACCACTCCTGATGAGCGGGCGCGATTGGCAGGTTCGGACGATTTCTACCGGATTCCAGCTGGAGGATGGGGAAGATGTAACTTCCTTCCCGCACCCTGCCCTGTCCGGCCCGCATCAGTACGTCAACGCCGCCACGGCCGTAATAGCGGCACGTCGGCTCACCGCGCTCCAGCTCGATCCGGACGCCATCGCGAAGGGGCTGGCAACAGCAAGTTGGCCCGGCCGAATGCAGGATTTAACCGCAACGGCGCTCGGCGCACGCCTTCCCGCGGGCTGGTCGCTAACGCTCGACGGGGGGCACAATGTTGCCGCCGCGGAGGCACTTGCCACAATCGCACAGGGCGGCGGCGATACGCCTCTCCATCTCGTCTTTGGAGCGCTTTCGAGCCGCGATCCAACGGAATTTCTGAGGCTGCTTGCCCCCTATGTTGCAGGATTGCAGGCAGTCGCCATCCCGGGCGAGGAGACTGCACTTTCCGCCGAAGATTGCTGCGCTGCGGCGCGCCTGGTCGGTATCCAAGCCGACATTGCCGGCTCGATCACAGGCGCTTTGGATTCCATCGCAGACTCATCCGCAAAATCAACCACCGGCACCGACGGCAAGCCCGGCCGGGTGCTGATCTGCGGCTCGCTTTATCTGGCTGGCGCCGTGCTGGCCGACATTGAAAAAAAAGCCCCGCCAAAAGGCGGGGCTTCCTGAAACGTTTCAAAAACCCGGATCAAATCGATTCATTGATCCATTCGACCAGCTTGCTCTTGGGCAACGCGCCAACCTTGGTCGCGGCGACCTCGCCATCCTTGAACAGCATCAGCGTCGGAATGCCACGCACACCATATTTAGTGGGCGTATCCGGATTATCATCAATATTGAGCTTGGCCACCGTGAGCGCCCCGCCCATCTCGTCGGAAATTTCCTCCAGCGAAGGGCCGATCTGCTTGCACGGACCGCACCATTCCGCCCAGAAATCAACTAAAACCACGCCTTCG
Source organism: Alphaproteobacteria bacterium (assembly GCA_047619835.1). GTDB lineage: Bacteria > Pseudomonadota > Alphaproteobacteria > MPNO01 > UBA2964 > JAYOEY01. Next base: position 5,599 of record JBLHKG010000054.1, on the reverse strand, counting down.
GCCTTGAGCACGTCGCTATCAAATGAAGCGTCGGAGATCGGTTTACTCGTCATATTATCGTTTCCTTCCTCTTGAGCACCGACGATGTCGGCACGTTCCCTTGAGTAGAAAACTAGGTAACCCGCAACACCCCGTCAAGGCATCTAATCACGCACCAATACCGTCGCAATTGCGCTATCCAGCGCGTCGTCCGACAGCCCCATAAGACGGGGAGCGTCGGTCCAGAGCAGCGCACACCGGACCCGCCGGCCCGGGTAAATTTTTCGCAGGATTTCGCGATAGACCGCCATTTGCCGCTGGTAGATTCGGGGCACCGATTCGGGACCGACAGGCGGGGGGCGGTTGGTCTTGTAATCGACAATCAGGACTTCTTCCGCCGTCACCACCAGCCGGTCAACCTGACCGGAAACCGCCTGGGAACCGATCAGACCGGCAATCGGCACTTCCGCCCGGGAACCAGGTCCGAACAGGGCCGCGAATTCGGGAAGATCGACGACACCCAAAACCTCCTCCGCCAGCGCTTCCTGCGCATCGGGTGACAGATCATGGACCGGTCGCGCCAGATAGCGTCGGACCGCCGCACCGCGCTCCTCCACCGCAAGCGTCGGCAAAAACTGCAGCACCCGATGGACCAGGATGCCGCGCCGAAACCCCGACTGTCGACCGCCGCCGGCCGGGGATCGCAAGGGAGGCTCGTCGTCATCGGGCCGCGACGGCACCAGCGGACGTGGCGGGCGGCCTTCGGGCGGCGGGGGCTGACGCGCCCAGTCGGGCAACGCGCGGGGCTTCGGCGCCAGCGCATGCTCCAGACGGGATGGTTCCGGGTCGGCGGCCTGATCGTTGCCAAGGCGCCAGCCTCCTCCCTGCCAGCCGCTGGTGGGCGAATCGAGGGTAAAATCGAACTCCAGACGCTCCGCAGTCGCCGCCATCGCGCTGGCGACCAGATGATACCAGGCGCCGTTTGGTGCTGTGCGCCGGGTTTCCCAGCCGCACACATAAAGGCGATCCTCGGCGCGGGTCATGGAGACATAAAGCAGCCGGCGGTATTCGTCGTCCCGGCGGCGGCGGGATTCCTCAATCGCCTGATCACAGACCGATTTCCCGAGGCCCGTTTTAGGCAGCCACACCATCATCCCGTCATCCGTCCAAAGCAGTCTTTCGGGCTGGCTGGGCTTTTGCATTGTGTCTGGCATGAACACGATGGGCGCCTGCAGACCCTTGGCGCCATGGACGGTCATAACGCGAACCTCGTCATGAACAGCCTGTTCCAGATCGCGCTTGATTTCGATATCGCCAGCCACAAGCCAATGCAGGAATGATTGCAGTGACGGCGCCGATTCGCGCTCAAACTCGAAGGCAGCAGCGAGAAACTCATCGATCGGATCGTTGGCGTCGCGGCCCAGCCGTTCAACCGTTTTCTGCCGTCCCTTGCGCCTGGCCAGCACATCGGCGAACAGCTCGAACGGCGGAGCAAAATCTGCCCGCGCCAGCAGCTCCGACAATTCCCTCGCCGCTACGGCGAAATCCGGCTGATGGGAAGAGCGTTCGCGAAGCGCCCGCCACAGCGTCTGTTGGCCCCGATTATGCGCCAGGGTAAACAGCGCCTCGTCATCAAGGCCAAAGAGCGGCCCCTTGAGCACCACGGCGAGCGTCAAATCGTCTTCCGGCAACAACAGAAATTGACCAAGGGCAATCAGATCGCGAATTGCGAGCTGGTCGTTGAGCCGCATCCGGTCAACCCCGGCGACCGGCACATTAAGCCCCTTGAGGGCCCGCACCAGCGCCTCAACGAAGGGTCCGCGCCGACGCACCAGAACCATGATGTCGCCGGGCCGAACAGGGCGGCCTCGGCTTTTCAGCATCTCGCCCTCATCGAGCCAGCGCCGGATGCGCCCGGCAATTACGTTGGCGAGCCGGATCGTCGGTGCATTTCCTCCACGCGCCACCACCGGCGGGGTCCAGGGCGATAAATCCTCTTCGTCATCGGGCGCGACGGTCGGCCACAGCTCGACCAGACCGGCCTGCTGCTGACGCCACACGTCGTGACGCAGCACCGCGTCCGGCTCCACCACGCCCGATCGCGCCTCATCGCCGGCAAAAACCGAATCAACAGCCCCCAGCACCGATTCTGTCGACCGGAAAGAGATATCGAGCGCCACATCGTCCCACGCACGTCCTGCTTCCCGCGCATTGCGATGGAACAGATCGCGCATATTGGCGAAGGCCAAAGGCTCCGCGCCCTGAAAGCTGTAGATCGACTGCTTGGGATCGCCGACCGCGAAGACTGTCCGTGCAGCCTCCCGGGCGCCATCGCCGACGAAAAATTCATGGGTGAGAAACCGCACGATGTCCCACTGGTCGCGGTTGGTGTCCTGCGCTTCATCGATCAGAACATGGTCGATGCCCTCATCGAGCTTGTACATCACCCAGGGCGTGCCACGACCTTCGTCGAGCAGCGCGCGTGCCTTGAGAATCAAATCGTCGTAATCCAGTCGCGCCCGTTCGCGCTTGATGCGCTCATATTCCGCCAGCAGCGCGTTGCCAAGGCGCAGCAGCGCGACCGTCGCCCGCACAACAATGACGGCCCGGATACGGGCCTGCAGATCGGCCAGCCGACCGGCTTCCGCCGACAGGGCGTCGGGCGCGGCGGGATCAATCGCCGCAGCGTCCTTGTTGATCAGCTTTTTCCGTTCTTCCCCTGCCTGGGTAAAAAACACGGTCAAATAGGCGCCGATGGCCTGCGCCCGTTCCAGCGCCGCCGCTGCCAGCCAGTCAGCAATCAGCTGACCGCGCACCTGATCCGTCTTCGATCCCTGAATCATCGCGGCGGCAGCTCGGCGAAGCCCTGATTGATCAAAGGCGCCTTCGTCCGACGCCGCCAGACTCAACCCATCGACAGTCGCCGCCGGATCGACACCGAATCGGTCATGAACCGCCTGTCCCAGCCCATCGATGCCCCCGTGCCGCTCGATCAGCCCACGGATCGCGCCACGCGACGATGACAGCCCCCCCATCAAATCGAGGAAATCCTGCTCATGGACATGTGCCGTTACCTCGGCCAGCGCCGCCGCCAGACGGTCATCGCCCCCAATTCGTGCCCGCGCGAGGACCCGGTCGCGCGCTTCGGCCTGGGCCTCGGTCGCGGTCCGCTGATCCATCAGCTGGAAATGGGGTTCAAGATTTGCTTCGAGCGGGAACCGTCCGAGCAGAGATTCACAGAACGCGTGGATGGTCTGGATTTTGAGGCCGCCGGGCGTCTCCAGCACCTCGGCGAACAGCATCCGCGCCCGCGCCATCGCATCGTCATCCGGCGGCGCGCCTGTCAGATCGGTGATTGATTCTCGTAGCTTGTCATCTTTTACTACAGCCCATTCGGCGAGCGATCGATTGACCCGGTTGGCCATCTCCGCCGCCGCAGCGCGGGTAAAGGTCAGGCACAGAATTTTATGCGGTGCGGTGCCGGACAGCAGCAGCGATAACACACGATCGGTCAGCACCTTGGTTTTGCCGGTCCCGGCGGAGGCAGACACCCAGACCGAGCTCACCGGATTGGCCGCCCGGCGCTGTGCATCTCCGGGATCGGGGCGATTTACCGCAATCGTCATTCGTCACCCCCGCCGTCGATAACCGACCATTCCTGAACCCGGGCGAGATGCTCGTAATCGGACCAGCGCGGCGCCCGGCTGGAATCGGGCCGCGACAGGTAGGGCGTCGCCGGATCGTCGAATTTTGCCACCAGCCGTTCGAGCCCGGCGAGCGCTGTTTCGGCGAGCAGCTCTATATCGCTGCTGGCCGGAACCCGCTCTCCGGGCGGATCGCCGCCGCTCAACCGCCAGAATTCGAGACAGGACACCGGTCCTGCGGGAACGCCTTTAAACCCCCCCTGGATCGCCAGCGCCGCCTCAAGCGGCAATTGCGGCGCAAATCCCAGCTCGATCTCGATTTTGCGCGGGGTTGCGCCGGTCTTGTAATCGATGATCGAGAGCGTACCGTCCTTGAACTGATCTACCCGGTCAGCCTTGGCAATTAACTGAAACATCCCGGCAGGGCCGGAAATCTCCAATGCGCCCATCACTTCAGTATGGGTTTTGGTGACGTCCTGTCGGTAATTCCCTTCGAGCGTCGCAAACCAGTCGGCAATCGCCAGATAGCGTGGCCACCAGAACGCCCAGACGCCCGGCAAGACAAGCGCCTCGCCAAAGGCGTCCTCGCCGGCGGCAATCAGGGCGCCTTGCATGTCATCCGGCAATGCATCCGGATAGCGGCGGATAAAGCTGTCGAGCGCGTCATGGATCATCGTACCCCGGTCGGCGGCGCCTGGATCGGCATCCAGCGGCTCCAGCATGCGGAGACGCAATATATGGCGCGCATAGATCGCATAGGGATCGCGCATCCAGGTTTCCACCTGGGTCACCGACAGGCGGCGCGGCCGGGCCGACACGGGTGGTACCGGCGCCGGCCGCTTTACCGGGCGTTCGATTGCGGCATCATCGATAGAGGCCTGCCAGCCCCGCCAATCCGCGGTTTCGGGCTGTTGATGGAAACGCCGGGACGCGCCAGCACCGCCCGCCGCCTCAAGCGCGTTGTCGAGCCGCAGAAGCCAGCGTGCCGGCACCGTCGGCGTACCGCCGATCCTCGCGGCGCGGGTAATCAGCACCTGTTCGGCACAGAAACTCTGCGCGAAATCATGCGCGCTGAGCCCGATACGCCGTTCAGACGGCGGCAGACCAAAGCGCGTGCGCATGGGCCGGCTCATCCACGGATCGGCTGCCGGCTCCATCGGCCAGGTGCCTTCATTGAGACCGCCGAGGCAGACCAGGTCGGCATGCTGCAATCGGGCCTCCAACAGTCCCCAGACATGGAGCCGGGGGTGCAGCCCATAACGCGGACGAACCACCCGTCCGGCCATCAATGTTTCGAAGAACGCGGGATAATCCGCCCCTTCGAGCGGATCAAGACTGATTGCGGCATCCCTGAGCTCGGCAATAAATCCGGCTGCCGCTTCTCCGTCGTCGCCCCGCCACAGAATTTCATCGCCGCGCCTGGCGTCGGTAGCGGCAAGCGCTTCGACAAAATCCAGATGTGCGTCAAGCAAGGCCTCAAACGGGGCTGGCTCAGACTGATCCACCAAGGTCGCGAAAGATGCGCCCAGCGCCGCCAGACTGTGCAACCACTCGACAAGCTCGGCCCCTGATTCCTTCTTTTGTTCCAGAACTTCAAAAAGTCCGCCAAAACCACGACCGGGACGCGGGCCCCGCAGCACGGAGATTTCCAGCGCCCGGACATGGGACCGGAAATCCACCGGCGCCAGGCCGCCCGCGGCCAGTGGATGTTTGAGCAGAGATAACAGCGGCACCGGCGCGGCGCCCTGGGCAATACAATCGGCTGCCAGCCGGAGAAAGGCGCCGACCGGAGTCGACGCGAGCGGCCGACCCGCGGAATCGTCGATCTCAATATCCCAGCGCCGTAATTCCGCCGCCACCCTCCGAGCGAGTGTCCGGTCGGGGGTTATCAAAGCGGCGGTGCGGCCCGGACTCTCGAGTGCATGACGCAGCGCCAGCGCGATGGCGCCGGCTTCTTCCTGTGGCCCGGCGCAATC
>JBLHKG010000053.1:0-8505 GCA_047619835.1 Alphaproteobacteria bacterium | reverse complement strand
CTGGCGTTAATCGAGACTGGCGCCGCAAATGGATTCCACCTTGCCAATGCGCAGATTGCTCTCGCCTGCGCCAGCCATAACGGCGCGGAAACCCATGTCGAGCTGGTCGCAAACTGGCTGGAACGGCTGGGCCTGTCCGCTGAAGATCTGGTCTGCGGCCCCTCCCTGCCCTGGACGGTCGAAGCCCAGCAGGCATTGTTCGAGGCAGGCGGCCAAGCCAGCAGCCTGCATGACAATTGTTCAGGAAAGCATGCCGGGTTCCTCACTATTGCCAAACATCTCGGCCACCCGATCGAGGGCTATAACCGGATGGATCATCCCGTGCAGCAGCGGGTCATCGGCGTCCTTGAGCAAATGACCGGTATGGATTTGTTCGACGCTCCCAAAGGCATGGACGGCTGCGGCATACCGGTACTCGGCGTACCGCTGGGAAATCTTGCGCTTGCCATGGCGCGGCTCGGCGATCCGCACGACCAGCCCGACGAGCGACAGAAAGCCTGCACCCGGATCAGACGCTCAATGGCGGCGGAACCTTACCTCATCGCCGGCAAGGGCCGGTTCTGCACCCGCGTCATAGAAGCGCTCGGCCAGGCTGCCCTGGTCAAAACGGGCGCAGAAGGCGTCTATTGCGCCACCTTGACCGATCTCGGCTTGGGCGTTGCAATCAAAATTGACGATGGCGCACGCCGCGCAGCCGAGGCCGTCATGATCCGCCTGCTCGACAAGCTCGGTGTCCTGACCGAGAGCGCCAAAGGGCGGCTCCTGAATCTATTGGAGCCGCCCATTTTTAGCCGATCAAAAGAAGTGGTCGGGGTGATCCGCTGCACCCATCCTGAACTGGCGCTGGAATCCTGATCAGTCGCCTTCGACTACCGGATTGGAGAGTTCACCAATCCCGTCAATCGTGATCCGCACCGTATCCCCTGATTTAAGGAAGATGTTCCGGGGCCGCCCGACACCTGACGGCGTGCCGGTAGAAATTACGTCGCCGGGAAACAGCGTCATCCGCTCACTCAGCGAGTGGATCTGATCGGCAATATCGAAAATCAGATCCGAGACCAGTTCATTCTGCATTTCGTCATCATTGACCCAGAGCTTCATGCGGCACTCATACGGATCGGCGATCTGATCGGCCGGCGTAATCCACGGGCCCATCGGCGCCGCGCCATCGAAATTCTTGTGCGAAAACCAGTCGCTGGCAAAGCGCGGCCAGTCCTTGCGGGTGCCCTGATCACGCGCTGACAGATCGTTCATGATGGTGTAACCCGCGACATAGTCGAACGCATCAGCGAGAGAAATGTTCTTGCCGCGTTTGCCGATAACCACCGCGAACTCCGCTTCCCAATCGACCATCTTCGAGATTGCCGGCAGACGAATATCGTCGCCCGGCCCGATCACGCAATGACGCGCATTTTTGAGAAAGAAGTACGGCTTGACCTTGGTCTTGTCGGGGAAGGTTTTACCGTCCGGCGACATCTCCATCGCGTGTTTCTTGTAGTTTGCCCCAGCGCAATAGATTGCCGGCGGAAAAAGGATCGGCGCCAGCAGATGAACATCCGCCAAGGGCCTTGTGTCAGATGCGTCGTCGGCTATCTCATGCAGGGCGGCGCAGGATGTGTCCCAGACCTCCAGAATGCTCAAAGTCGTGGCGGCCCAGGCGGCGCCACCCGTCGCCTGTTCGAGGTCGACGATCCGATGGTCGCCCACCAGGATGCCGGGCCGCGCCTCGCCCGCAATACCCGCATAGTTCAACAGCTTGAAATCAGCCATCTGGCCCTCCCTATTTTAAAATTTCTAGACTTACGACCGCTAGACTTACGACCGAGTGTCTATGCCTTGTATTCCGGAAACAATTCCTCGGCGAGTTCCATACTGGCCAGCCAGTCGCGGCTTTCCATATTATACTGGCCTATCCGACCAAATTTCTTGGCCCGTTCGATGGCGACATCATGATCCATCTCGATCAATTCACCACCACCCGATAACGCCCCGGCTTGTGCCCGGCAGGCCAGTTCAAAGAAGTGATGATAGATATAGGCCTCCGCCAAAGACGTGCCGCAGATCAGCGCGCCATGATTCTCAAGGATCATAAACCAGTTTTCACCCAGCGCATTCGCGAGATGGGCGGCCCCTTCCGGCTTGGTATCGTCGACCTCGTTGGGATAATAGGCGATCTGGCCATAGAACCGGGTCGCCTGCTGGGTCAGAGGCCGCAACCCTTTGCGCTGCGCCGAAACCGCAAGATTGGCCGGTGAATGGGTGTGGACTGCGGCGATGATCTCGGGCCGCGCTTTCAGAACCGCCGAATGCAGATTGTAGGCCGCCGGGCTCGCCATATAACCAAAATCACTGACCTGATTGCCGTCGACATCGTATTTAACAAGGTTCGATGCGGTGACCTGCTCCATGAATTTGTCCTGGGCCTTGACCAGGAAATGATCCGGCTCGCCAGGCACCCGGACCGAGATGTGGTTGTAGGTCATGTCCACGAACACAAAATGCGACACCAGCCGATGAGCTGCCGCCAGCTCGCAACGCACCTGCCATTCTTCTTCGCTGACCTGATCTCGGACCGATTTACCGTCCCGTTTCGCATTTATCGGCGTAACACTCATTGTTTTCTCCAGTGAATTGCACCCTAGTTTCCCATGTTAGCGGACTGCCGACAATGTCAGCAAATCTCGGGTTGCAGACATCGGATCACTCTGGGATCGTATGACGACAGCCCAACTGGAAAGGAAGTTTCATGCCCAACGTTACCCTCGATCAGGCCTCTATCATTGTCGACACCACCATTGCCAAGGGCCGCGCGCTCGGCTTCGAACCAATCACCGTTGTCGTCCTCGATGCAGGCGGGCATTCGGTCGCCATGAAGCGCGATGACGACTCTTCCCTGCTGCGGCCACAGATTGCCCATGGCAAGGCCTGGGGCGCCCTCGGCATGGGACTTCCGGGACGGAAGCTGCGCGACCGCGCCCAGGCCAACCCCTCCTTCTTCGCCGCTTTGTCGGATCTCTGCGACGGCAACATGATCCCCAACCCGGGTGGCGTCCTGCTCCGCAATACAGAGGGTAAAATCATCGGTGCCGTCGGCGCCAGCGGCGACACCGGGGACAATGACGAGATCTGCATCATCGCCGGCATCGAAGCCGCCGGACTGACAGCAGACGCCGGCCTGTAATTCGCGCGAAATATGCACCGCCGAAGCCCTCTGTTTATCTTGCTGGTGACAGCGCTTTTGATTCTGACCGGCGGCACAACCGAAGCCGAGGAATACTGGGAAGGCTATGACGCGCTGGATCGCGGCGATTATCGCGCGGCCCTGAAGATCTATCATCGTCTGGCGGAGAACGGGGACGCGCGATCGCAGGACGATTTCGCCTACATGTATTACATCGGCCTAGGCACCAAGCAGGATTTCACCAAGGCTGCAAAATGGTTTCGTCGGGCAGCGGATCAGGGCCATCCGCCGTCTCTTTTCAACCTCGGCATCCTGCACCAAAATGGACATGGTATTCCGCAGAACAATATCACCGCCCATCACTGGTTCAACCTTGCCGGCTTTCTCGCAACTGAAAGCGAAGCTCGACAACTCGCCACTGGACACCGCGAGAGCATTGCCGGAAGGATGACCGCGTCGGCCATTCGCGAGGCAACAGAACGCAGCTGCATATGGTGGAGAAGTTTTTCGAAACGAAAATCAAGGACCGATCAACACATGGTCGGCTGTGAAGTATTTTCGCCGGGTAGTCGGGCCATAAGCCAATAATTTCTTGCGAACGGCGTTTCACCGCGTCAAGATGCGCCGCGATCGGGCAAAGATCCGACATGCCTAACCCCAATTATTTTCAGGAGAAGATTCAATGAAGAGGACATTTTACCTCGGCGCAATCGCCCTCGCAGCAGGTGTGGGCATGGTGGCGCCGGCTTCCGCTGCCGGTCTTGCAGACATGTACAAAGGGCGGACAGTCACCGTCCTGTTTGGCTACGGTGTAGGCGGAACTTACGGTAAGACGTCGATTGTCCTAAGCCGTCATCTTGGAAATTTCATTCCGGGCAACCCGAATGTCATCACCCAGTCGATGCCGGGCGCCGGCGGGCTGAAATCTGCCAACTATGCCTATAATGTGATGCCCAAGCAGGGTTTCAACATTCTGATGCCGCCAGACATGTCCATGGTGTCCCAACTGTTGCGACCGAAAAAGGTCAAGTATGACGCGAAAAACTTCACCTGGCTCGGCCGGGTGTTCGGCTCGAACAATCTATTGGCCGTCCGCCGCGATGCCGGGGTCTTCACCATCGAACAAGCCAAGAAAAAGCGGGTCCTGATGGCATCGACGGGCAAGGGGTCGCCGACCTTCATCGTCACCGCGCTGGTAAATGGCCTGGTGGGCACCAAGTTCAAGATCGTCGAAGGCTACAAGGGCTCCCACCGCACGAAGCTGTCGGTCGAACAGGGTGAAACCCAGGGAATTTCATTGGCCTGGGCGTCCTGGAAGAGCGATCGCGCCAGCTGGTTCACGGGCGGCGCTAAATCATATCTCGTCCCGCTGGTGCAGAGCGGCTTTAAAAGGGATAGCGACTGGCCAAATATCCCCATTATTCAGGAGCTAGTGAGCGATCCGAACGCAAAGGCGGCGGCTGACCTCATCGCGACCTCTTCCCTGTTCGGACGCGGTCTTGCGTTACCGCCGGGCGTTCCCAACAAGCTCGTCGGACCGCTGCGTGAAGCATTCTGGAAGACAGTCCAGTCCCCGGCATTCCTGGCTGAAGTCAAGCGGACCAAGCTGGACTATTCACCTCTCAAGGGCGCAGAAATCCAGAAGACCGTTAACAAGGTCCTGAATATGTCGCCCAAAGCGGTCGCCCTGGCGCGCAAGGCGATCTTCGGCAAATAGCACAGCAGTCGTTTTAAGGTAGCGGGCCGGAGCATGCTTCGGCCCGCTTCTTATTGGATTGCGTTTGTTGGAATGGAAACAGCGCCGCGCTACAGTAACGGTATGAACGACGCACCCGATTCAGAAACTGAAAACCTTGTCGAACTCGACATGTCACCCTTTTCCAAACCGGATCTGGAAAGGATAAAGGCGCTGGGCGAAAAGCAGCGTCTGCTCTATCGCTGGTTCCGGGCTGAACGCATCACCCGCGCCGGGCTGGACCAGTACCTGATTTATTCCGGCGACCGCACCCGGACCCCCTACTCCGCCTATCGTGTTGAACGCTATCGCGATGGCGAGTATCGACTCTGCAATCAACGAACCGATGAATGTATCGTGACGGCGCGCACAATGGGTGATGTGCTCGACCGGCTACCGGACGATTTCTTCTATTCGACGTAATTAACGCCGGAGGAAAACCCGACGAGATTAACGCCGGAGGAAAACCCGACGAGAATTACTGACCGGTTTTATGTTGCTGTCGAAAAATTTGTTTAACGTTCCGCGCGGCTGGCCGCCGCTTCGGCTTCGGACGCAAGCCCGTTAGCACCCGCAACCGCCGCCAGCGTCCGTAAATATTCCGGATTCTTCCCGTCGACCTGAACCGCGAGACGCGCCATCGCAAGCGCCTCCTTTTCGCGCCCCTGCGTCAGATATATGCTGGCCATTCCCTCAGCCGCACGAGCTACATCCTGCGCCGTAGCATTTGGGTTCGCCGCCAGTGCGCCGTACACGGCTATCGACGCCCTGGCCTCGCCGCCCTTGGCCAAAGTTTTGGCCCGTTTCCATTCAGCGGCGGAGCCCGCCCCTTTCAACTGTACCTGTCGATCGCCTCCGCTGTTCGACTGAACGGAAAGCGGCGCTTGGGCATCGATCACCATGGCGACGATCAGCCCGGCCCCGAACAGCGCAAAGCAGGTTCCCGGCGCCGCGTTCTTTATCGAGAAACGAAAAATCCTGGTCTTCGCTTCCGCCGATGTTGCCGAACCACCAGCCTCGCCGCCAACGCCCGTTAGAAAAAGGCGATAGCCAAGCACGATTGAGACGATGCCCGCAGCAACCACCGCCAGACGGTAGAGCAGGTATCCTGTTTCGAGTTCCATCACCGTTGCCCCTTCCCCGACATCATGACGTGTTTTTGATCCGGTTTCACCAACTTGATGCTCCCACGGCAGCATGACATTATCGACAAAATAACAGCAAAGTTCTGGAGCAATCACATGAGCGGCGAAAAACAGACTTTCCGGGTCGGCAAGCTGTCGGAAACACTCGATGCAGCCAATGTGCCGCTGTCGGCAGTGGTAAAGGCCAACGGGTTCGTCTTCGTTTCCGGCCAACCACCGCTCGATGCAGCGACCGGAGAACTGGTGCAGGGCGATATCCGGACTCAGACCCGCTATGTCATGGAAAACCTGAAGCTATGCCTTGAAACGGCCGGCAGTTCTCTCGAAAAGGTCGTTAAATGCAATGTCTACGTCACCAACATCGCCTATTACGACGCAGTCAATTTGATATACGCGGAGTATTTCCCGACCGAACCGCCGGCCCGCACCTTCGCCGCGGTGGCCTCATGGCCGTGGGAATTCGACATCGAAATCGAATGCATTGCGCTGGAATAGAGGAACCCCTGTCATGACCGGACTCGCCTCGTTCAATCTGATGCAGTGGATCGACGATAATCGCGATCTTCTGCGCCCCCCCGTGCTCAACCAGACGATCTTCAAGGACAGCGATTTTATCGTCCAGATCGTCGGCGGCCCCAATATTCGTACCGATTACCACGATGACCCCTATGAGGAATTCTTCTATCAGCTGAAGGGCAACATGGTGCTAAAGGTGATCGAGGACGGTGCGATGAAAGACGTTCCGATCAATGAGGGCGGCGTTCTATTGCTTCCTGCCCATGTGCCGCATTCACCGCAGCGCCCCGATCCAGAGAGCATTGGCCTGGTCGTCGAACGCTCCCGCCCGGGCGGCGTGATGGACGGGTTTGAATGGTATTGCGACAACTGCACCTCCCGCATCTGGCGCCGGGAGATACAACTCAAAAGCATCGTCGCCGACCTGCCGCCGGTATTCGAGGAATATTACGGCACCGTGGCCAACGGAAATTGCACCGAGTGTGGGCACCCCCATCCACAGAAGATCAGCGTCTGACCAAAAAACATCGCTGCGGGAACAATCTTCTGTATTTCGCCTCATAACCGCAGAATATCCCTGTCGGGGCTGCTCCGCGGGGTTTTCTTTTTGGCCATATCCATAGATCATCCCTGAAACAGAAAAAGGGAAATTCGATGGAGTTTGGCGTCTTCGATCACCTCGACCGCGCGCAACAGAATCTGCAGGCTTACTACGAGGACAGGCTGCGTATTGTCGAGCTGTATGATGAGATCGGCATTCACCGCTATCACGTCGCCGAACATCACGGCACGCCGCTTGGCATGTCGCCGTCGCCCAGCGTCTATCTTGCCGCCGTCAGCCAGCGGACAAAGAATCTCCGCTTCGGACCGATGATCTACGCCGCACCGCTGTATCATCCGCTGCGCCTCGCTGAAGAAATCTGCATGGTCGATCAGATGAGCGGTGGCCGGCTCGAGCTGGGGTTCGGCCGCGGCGCGTCGCCGGTCGAAGCCTCGTTTTACGGCTGGAGCCCGGAAGACATGCAGGGCGCTTATGTCGAAACCGTCGAGATCATCCTTGATGCGCTGCAAACCGGGAAGCTGAACTATGACGGTGTGCATTATAATTTCAAAGACATCCCACTGTGTCTCGAGCCCTGCCAGAAGCCCTACCCGCCAATGTGGTACGGCATCCATTCAACCGAAAGTGCGGCGCGGGTGGCCAAAGAGCGGTTCAACGTCATCAGCCTCGACAGTGCCGAAGAAACGCGTACCTATGTCGATTCCTATCGCGCTTCCTGGCGTGAGGATAACACCCCGGAAGTGGCTGAGCCGTGCATCGGTCTGAGCTATTTTATCGTGATGGCCGAGGATGAGGACGAAGCGCTGGCGGTTGCAAGGCGGTCCTATCCGGTGTGGCACAAAAGCTTCAATTCCCTGTTCACGCTATACGGCACGGTACCGCGCCATCAGAGGCCGGCTGATTTTGACGGCCTCGTTGCCGAGGGGCGGGCAATTGCCGGCACGCCCGAAACCGTCACCGCCTTTCTCAAGGGCGCCTGCGAGACCTCCGCCATCAATTATCTGGTCGGACAGTTCGCCTTTGGTGATCAGAGTTACGCGGAATCGGAACGCACCATCCGGCTGTTTGCCGAACATGTGATGCCAGTGCTGAAAGATCTATAATCAGCGCCGGACAATTCGCTCCGGCGAGGCGTGAACGCCATAGGTCACCAGATCTATATCTCCTGTCGATCTGAACCAGTGCTTTACGTTGGGCGGGAAAACCATCGTCGTTCCGGGCCCGATAGGGGCAGCGTCCACTTCCCCATCGATCCAGGCTTCGCCGGTGCCCGACAACACGGTGACAATTTCAAAATAAGGGTGCGCATGGGTTCCCGTATCGTATCCCGGCGGCGAGGTCTGCACGCCCACCCTGAGCGGAATCG
>JBLHKG010000052.1:0-8664 GCA_047619835.1 Alphaproteobacteria bacterium | reverse complement strand
ATGTCGCCGCGATGCGGCTGCGCGACAGGTTCGTCGCAAAATCGGTCGTCATACCCGCGGTCACCTTCCTGAGCTTTGCGCAGCACCATAACTATATCCATTACAGCACCGAAATTTTGCCAACCGCAATCCTCTCGCTAGCGGCACTGGTCGTCAGTTCCCTGGAGAGAAGGACCGGCCTTCGATTGTTCTTCGCCGCCTTGCTGCTGGGGTCGGTGCCGTTCACAAAGCTCCAGGCCTCGCCGCTCGCAATAGTCGGATTCCTGTCGATCCTGATTTTTGCCTGGCGGGTCCGCGGCGAGCCTTTTTTCAGAACAGCGATGACCATGGTTGCCGGCGGGCTGGCGGTCCCGACGGTGATCCTTGGTGTTCTGCTGGCAACCGGAACATTGGACGATGCCTGGCGTTCCTACATCGTCAATGGCTTGCTGGTCAGCACCAAACAGCTGGGCCTGTTCGATTTTATATACTCTGTCGTCGGCTATCCGCCGTGGAACAACCCGACGAGCTTCGGGGTCTTTATTGTCGCCCTTGGATTAATAACGCTTACCGGCATGCGTCCGGCATTTCTAGGCGACCAATTACGGGGCAAAGGGCGTTGGGTGATCATGGGAAGCGCGATCTATGCGCTGACCGCTGTGTTTGTGGTCTGGAAACCCGGCCTGCTGTTTTACCACTATCTGTTCTTTGGGATCCCGGCTGCTGTATTTCTGTCAGCCGCCCTGTTCGCCCCTTGGCAAGTCGGTAGCCCCTGGCAGCGCGTCTGGTCACTGCTCAGGAATAGCGTGCGCCCTCATGGAGCAAAAGCCGCCGCCCTGTTCCTCCTCGCCTGCACGGTCATTGGCGGTCTTGTATCGGAGCTTCGACCGCCGCCGCTCGAGTTCGAACGCATCGCGACACAGAAACCCGACCCGATCGCCAGGATCATCCTCGCGTTGAAGAAAGATGATCCGCACTTCGCGGTCTGGGGCTATATGCCGAAATACTATGCAATTACCGGGATGCGCCCGACGACACGGGACGCGATGGCGCAGTGGCAGGTACGGGATGGCCCCCTCAAGGAATATTATCGGGTGCGATATCTCGCCGACTTCAATAAATCCCGGCCCAACGTGCTGGTCGATGCCTCGGGCCCCGGCAATTTCAGGTTCAAGGACTACCAGCCGGTGCCCCTTAAGCGCTTCAAAAGGCTTTACGAAATTGTCCGCTCAAATTATGTTTTGCTGGCGACCGTCCGACAGTGCGGCACGCCGCATACAAGGATATCTGTAAGCCTCACTCGTTTGTCCGAGCTTGGAATTAAAAAAGAGGCGATACAAACGACGCCGGTCTGTTTACGGAATAATGAAGATCTGGCGCAATTATTGTTATTATTGCGATGAGGGCGAATATCAAAACTTTTGACGTCGCGAAGAATGAGCGAATGACCGTGCCAATCTTCAGTATCGATGTGTGCGTCAATGACCCTGGGCGTCGTGATATCGTCGGCGAACAACGCTGGGGTGACCAAATGGTGCAGGCCATTGCCACACCGGGAATTGGATGATGATGCAGGGGGTGCCCCGTCAGTTCGC
Source organism: Alphaproteobacteria bacterium (assembly GCA_047619835.1). GTDB lineage: Bacteria > Pseudomonadota > Alphaproteobacteria > MPNO01 > UBA2964 > JAYOEY01. The sequence continues at coordinate 7,090 of JBLHKG010000052.1, read as the reverse complement.
GACCTTTCTCGTCGTCGGCGGTTCAGCTGCGCTTATAAACCTCGCCGCGCGGGTGCTGTTCAGTCAGGTCGTCATTTACGAAATCGCCATCGTACTGGCCTATTTAATTGCCATGACCTACGCGTTTCTACTCGACCGCCGCTATGTCTTTGACGGTGCCGACGGCGACCCGCGCCGGCAATATACCCGCTTTGTGATCGTCAATTTTCTGGCGCTCGCCCAGGTATGGCTTGTCAGCGTCGGTACGCTACGGTTGGTATTTCCCGCCATCGGATTTACCTGGCATGCCGAGACGGTTGCGCATGCCCTGGGTGTCATGAGCCCCGCCATCACCAGCTATTTCGGCCACAAATACTATTCATTCAGGGTTTGATACCGCAGCCTGATATGACCCGCCGACGACGAAAACCTGATCATAAGGGTTAGGAAGGGCTATTATGGCCCACAAGACTTATAAATCCGAAGAGGTCGTCTCAAAGCTAAAGACGTGAATTATCTAGCGAAGAAAACATTGTTGGTGACGGGCGCCGCCGGATTCATCGGCAGCAATTTCTGTACCCTCATTTCGGAAACCCGACCGGATTGCCGGTTGGTCATGCTCGACGCCCTGACCTATGCCGGCAACATCGCCAATATCCAGCACCTGATCGACGGAGACAAAGCGATATTCGTACAGGCAGACATTCGCGATCAGGAGCGTATGGATGCCATATTTCGGGAATTCGACGTGGAGGCTGTTGCCCACCTGGCGGCGGAAAGCCATGTCGACCGATCGATCCTCGGACCCCGCGCCTTTGTCGAAAGCAACGTCAATGGAACGCTGAATTTGCTGACGGCCGCCCGGCAACATTGGCCTGAGAAAATGGCGGACGAAGAACCCGGGAGAAATCGTTTTCTTCATGTGTCGACGGATGAGGTCTTTGGCACGCTGACGCCGACCGATCCGCCTTTCAATGAAGAAACCCCCTATGCGCCGACCAGCCCCTACTCGGCGTCCAAAGCGGCATCCGACCATCTGGTCCGGGCGTGGCACCACACCTACGGTTTTCCGTCATTGGTCACCCATTGCTCCAACAATTACGGACCGTGGCAATTCCCCGAAAAGCTCATTCCGCTGATGATCCTGAATGCGTCGGAAGGGAAAACCTTGCCGGTCTACGGAGACGGGATGCAGATACGCGATTGGCTGCATGTAGCCGATCATTGCAAAGCGTTGCTGCTGGTGCTCGAACAGGGTCGCGACGGCGAAAGCTACTGCGTCGGCGGCGGCAACGACCAGAGCAACATCCATATTGTGGAAATGCTGTGCGACCATGTGGACAAGAGGCTCGGCAATGCACAGGGCCATTCCCGTGAGCTGATCCGGCATGTTGTTGACCGGCCGGGTCATGACCGGCGCTATTCCATCAATTTCGGAAAACTGAACCGCGAACTCGGCTGGGCGCCGAAATTCGAGTTTGAAAGCGCCCTCGGTGACGTGGTCGACTGGTATCTCGATCACGGCGTTTGGATCGACGGCATTCGCAGCGGCGCCTATCTAAAATATTATGACCAACAATATGGCGCGCGCCTGAGTGGAGCAAAATTGGGGACGACATCATGAAGGGTATCTTACTGGCGGGCGGCGCTGGAACCCGGCTCTACCCGGCGACCCGCAGCACCTCGAAACAATTGCTGCCGATCTACGACAAGCCGATGGTCTATTACCCGCTATCGGTCCTGATGCTGGCCGGCATCCGCGAAATCCTGTTGATTTCGACCCCCCGCGACCTGCCGCGCTTCCAGGAAATGCTGGGCGACGGCTCCGACTATGGCATCGAGTTGAGTTATGCGGAACAGCCAGAGCCCAACGGCATCGCCCAGGCTTTTCTCATCGGCGCGGATTTTATCGGCAAGGACAGTGTAACCCTGATCCTGGGCGACAATATTTTTTACGGGCAGGGGTTTGTTGAAAAACTCGACCAGGCCATGTCACAGGGTGCTGGCGCACGCATATTTGCCTATAAGGTGCGGGACCCCGAACGTTTCGGCGTCGTGGAATTTGACAACAAGCTTCGCGCGATTTCGATTGAGGAAAAACCGGCCAACCCCCGTTCCAGCTGGGCGGTGACCGGACTTTACACCTACGACAATGACGTCATCGACATCGCCCGAAACACCGAGCCTTCGGCCCGCGGCGAACTGGAAATCACCGACGTCAACAAAGCCTATCTGGATCGGGGAAACCTCAATGTCCTGCTGCTCGGGCGCGGATTCGCCTGGCTCGACACCGGCACTCATCAGAGCCTGCTGGATGCGAGCCAGTATGTGCAAACCCTCGAGGAACGGCAGGGGTTAAAAATCGCCTGTCTGGAAGAAATAGCTCTCGGGAAAAACTGGGTGACAACGGAGGACGTATCCCGCATCGCCGCGACAATGCCCAATTCAGATTACGGAATTTACCTGAAACAGCTGGTCCGCGAGGCTGAACAAGGTAGGCACGAAGGGATTATCCCGCATGTCCCCTGAATATTCCATTGTCATTGCCTGCTATAACAGTTCGGCTTGGATCGCCGATCTTGTCGCGAAGATCGAAGCGGCAATGGTCGATCATCGGGACAATTTCGAGCTGATACTGGTCAATGACGCATCGCCCGACGGCAAAACCTGGCAGGCCATTGTGGAGATGGCAGCAGATCACCGTTGGGTCCGCGGGCTGGACCTTCAGTACAATGTTGGCCAGTTCATGGCCCTCATGGCCGGCTTTGACATGGCCCAGGGCGCCAATGTCATCACCATGGACGACGATCTGCAGCACCCGCCGGCGGAAATACCCAGGCTGATCCGCGCGATGGCGGAAAATCCCGGCAGCGAGGTGGTGATCGGCAAGTTCGCAAAGAAGGAGCACGATCTCTACCGGAACCTGGGATCGTCCCTGATGCACAACATCTATGGCTTCACGCACGACCGACCCAAGCGCCTGAAGATGACCAATTTCAGGATCATGAAACGGGCAGTGGTGGACACCATGCGGGCCCACCGCACGACGCGGCCGATGGTCGGCGCTCTGCTGCTGCAGAGCACAAAAAAGATCATCAATATTGACGTGGAACATCACCCGAGGCCTCATGGCAAGAGCGGTTATTCGCTCCTCAGACTGATCAACACCACGCTGGATTCCCTGGTCTATTCATCGACTGGCCCATTGCGCCTTCTGGGGCTTATTGGTTTTGGAATCAGCGCCATTTCAGGACTTCTCGGACTGTATTATTTCTTCGCATGGGTTACAGGCACGATGGGCGGTAATGGGTTTATTACCCTCGTATTGCTGATTTTACTTTTCGGCGGCGCTATTCTGTTCGGGTTGGGCATGATCGGGGAATATATCGCCCGTATTCTGAAGGAAGTTGTCGGCAACCCGCGATACGTGGTGCGCGATGCCATCAATCTGACCGATGTTTCGTCCCTGACGCCGCAGAATACCGGGCAGATCGAAGCCAAATAACCGATAAGGGCAATCTGTTTGGAAGCGCCGATTAGGGGAACAGGAACCGTTACAATCGTTGCCATTGCAGTCCTGGCGCTGGCTGTCCTCTCGCGCTCCATCGCCTTTGTCTTTGCCAAATATGCGGCATTGGCAACAGCGGACCAGAGTATTGCCGCCATCCTGCTTAACGGCTGGTATTGGGGAGAGATCGCCGCCCTCGGATTGCAGGCGCTGTTCTGGCTCTGGACCCTCAGGCATCTGGAACTGGCCTTTGCGTACCCCTTTATGGGACTTGTCTATGGTCTGAATCTGTTCTGGGCATACGCGATATTCGATGAACCTGTTTCGTTCACTCATATATTGGGATGCGCGATAATCATCGGCGGGGTGATTTTGAGCGGCACGCCACGGAAGGCGCGCTAACATGACGGCAACCGCGTCCTGGTATGCACTATTCGTCGCCATCACCCTGACGGCAGTGGCACAGGTGCTCCTGAAAGCCGGTAGCCGCCCCGATAGCCCGGCCGGATTTCCGTTAAAACTCCTCGGGCTGGGCACTCTCGGGATAGTCACCATCCTGATGGTCCTTGCGATGCAGGGGCTTCCGTTAAGAACCGTAACTGCTTGGACCGGGCTGACATTTGTACTGGTTCCCCTTGCCGCGCGTTTGTTTCTGAAGGAGCGACTAAGCCGCCGAACCATGCTAGCATCGGTCGTGATCGTAATCGGAATCGTGCTGTTTTCCAGCGGCGGTTGACTACGGAAACTGCATCGTCAGCGGGGCTGCGCGACCCCGGCACATCGTCTGGCGTCATCAGGGAATCAACGTGTCCAGCTACCGAATTCCTTTCAATAAACCGGCGATAACCGGCAACGAAATCGCCTACGTCACCCGCTCTATCCAGTCGGGCCATCTTAGCGGTGACGGAAATTTTACCGAGCAATGTCAGCGCTTCATGACCGAGCGGTTTCGCGCTCGCCAGGTTCTGCTGACCACCTCCTGCACCACGGCGCTGGAAATGACAGCCCTGATCGGCGATATCGGTCCGGGCGACGAAGTGATCATGCCATCCTATACTTTTGTGTCGACCGCGAACGCCTTTGCCCTGCGCGGCGCCAAAATCATCTTCGTCGATATTCGCCCCGATACGCTGAATATGGACGAGAAGCTGCTCGTCAATGCGGTGACCGACCGTACAAAGGCAATTGCGCCGGTCCACTATGCTGGCGTTGCGTGCGAAATGGATGAGATTTGCGCCATCGCGAAAGGATGTGGCGCCGTCGTGATTGAAGACGCAGCACAGGGCGTCGACGCCACCTACAAAGGCGCCTATCTGGGAACCATCGGCGATTTTGGCACCTATAGCTTTCACGAAACCAAGAATTTCGTCTGTGGTGAAGGCGGCGCGCTGCTGGTCAACAATGAAGACCTTCACGAACGCGCCGAAATCATCCGTGAAAAGGGCACCAACCGCAGCCAGTTTTTTCGGGGCCAGGTCGATAAATATACCTGGATAGAGATGGGATCGTCGGCCCTGCCCTCCGACATGCTGGCGGCTTACCTGTATGCCCAGTTCGAGAATATGGACGTAATTAACACCAGGCGGCGAACCATATACGAAGGCTATTTGACGAACCTCGCACCGCTGGCCGAGCAAAGGCTGGTGACCCTTCCCACCATCCCGGCCCACTGCCGGTCGAATTATCATATGTTTTACATTCTGCTGCACGATCTCGAGACACGGACACGGCTGATCGAACATCTAAAGCAGGACGGAATTCTGGCGGTCTTCCATTACGTTCCGCTCCACACCTCCCCTGTCGGCCAGAGCATGGGCTATCGCGAGGGCATGTTGCCGGTTACTGAGGATTTGAGCGAACGTCTGTTGCGCCTCCCGATGTATTTTGACATGTCCAAACAGGATGTGAGTGACGTCGTCTCCTCTATCAAACAGTTTTTTAGGATTTAGTCGGCGTTGTCACGAGGCGGTTGGTTAGATGAACGGAAATGCCTGATAAAACGGAGACGCCCCTTATGATCGAGTTCGACATGATCAAGTTCGACTCATCCGACATGTTTCTGGATGGTTTGATGGAGGACGGTCGCTTCTCCCATCTCGACGAGGCGGATTCCGGGTACCCTAGCGCTCTGGTCTACTGCCAGAACCTTAATTTCCTTCGACTGGCCAGCGACAACCCGAATGTTTCCGCCATCATCACCACGCCGGCCCTGGCGGTCGAGCCGATTAACGGATCCAGATTGCTGGTGATCGCCGATGATCCCCGGTTTGCGTATTTTACGCTTTACGCCGCAATGCAGGCTAAAGGTCAAAACCAGCCGAAAATGGCGTTCGGTATCGGCAAGGACTGCCAAATCCACCCGTCCGCTACGGTGTCTTCAAAGTCGCTGATCGGCGACAGGGTGGAGATCGGGGCCGGTGTCGTGATCGAGGATTTCGTCCAGATTAAGAACGACGTCTATATCGGGCCGAACGCCGTGATCGGTGCCGATGGTCTGATAACATTGCGTCATGGTGATGGAAGTCTGTTGAAAATCAAACATGCCGGCAGCGTAGTGATTGGCAGCGGCGTCGATATTCTTGCCGGTGCCGTCGTGGCAAAGTCGCTGTTTCAGACACCCACTACGATTGGCGACCACTGCCAGATCGGCATCATGGCCACAGTTGGACATGGTGTAGTGATCGGCGAGCAATCGGTGATATCCGGCAACTGTGTTATCGCCGGTCGGACCAAATTGGGTCCGAAGGTGTGGATGGGCGCGTCATCGTCGGTTGCACAGGGGCTCGTGATCGGTGAAGGCGCGGAAGTAAAAATGGGTTCCGTGGTCGTTTCCGATATCGCACCGGGCGCCGTCGTCTCGGGAAATTTTGCCGTATCCCACAAACAGACCATGAAGCAGTTTCTTAGATCCAGCGTATGATGAAAAAATTCGAGCTCAATTTCAGCTATAAGGGAACCCGGCAATATATTCAGGGGCCCGATATGTTTAACCAATGTATCGTAGCGTTGAATGAAAATAATCAGCCGCATATTGAGGATGTCGAATTTACGATACACAAAATGACAGGTGCCAACCTGTCCTTGAGACTGTTTCCAAGGGATGAAGCGCCGGAGAAAGACAAACAGGACATTGCCATTCTGAAATTCGGTTCCGGCGGTGATTTATGGCAGGCGACTCTCGTAAATGCGGACAGTAATCCAGCCAATCGTCAGCCTTATGATGAAGCTCCTGTCGTCGATCAGTGTGACATTGATGAAGAAGCCCGTGCCATCTGGTTCAAAGGGCACCAAGCACCTTATTCCGACATTGAAACCCTGGTTTCGATGAATAAGGCCCTGCATCAAAGGCTGTTTCCAGATCTGCCGGGGCAATGGGTTTTTGTCGGTTGGCAGAGCCGGTGCTGGCCGCTGCAGACCAAATTCGAGGACACCGGCATTCGGCTCATCAAGGCCCTTGGAACTCGACTGACCGAGGCAGAGGTATGCCGTGGAGACGAGACCCTGGGGTCCATCTATTTCAGTGCGAGGACCGATCAGTGATAGGTATTACCGACATCGCAACCTATTGGCCGCAAGCCCGTATCGACAACCGGGAACGCGCCA
>JBLHKG010000051.1:0-8669 GCA_047619835.1 Alphaproteobacteria bacterium | reverse complement strand
TCGATCCCAGGGCCCGAATCGTTCGGCAATACGAGGCCAACGCAATCGTCGATGTTGCCAACCTCAAGCGTTTTGATATCGCCAACTTGGCGCCCTACGTTCAGGGTAAGCTGGCGCTCGATATTGCCTATCTGCAGTCGTCGAAGGGCGTGGCCGAGATGGTCGTGAAGGCCGGTTTAAAACAGTCGAGCCTCTACCTGCCGGGGTTTGATTGGCGCAAACCATCAGGCGAGGACGGTCTGGCGTGGCTGTCTCTGGTTGTTCCGCCAGTGGGCCCGGTCACGGTCAAGGATTTTGACCTCCGAACACGAAAGCTCCGGGCCCGTGGTGGCGTGAGCTTTACCGCGAAGGGGGAGCTGCGGCGGCTCGACCTTCGAAGATTTGAGTTCGGTCGTACAAAGATGGGCGCTACCGTCGTAATCGACGACAATGGCGTATACGACATTTCCGTGAAGGGTGACGTCCTCGACGCAACGCCGTTTGTCGAGAAAGTAAATGGCGATAGCGAAACGACGACCCTTCCGCCGCTCCGCCTGAAGGGAAATTTAGGTCGCGTCTGGTTTGACCCAGAGATACCAGTCGATCGGGTTCGAGCTAAATTGATCCATGACGGCATCGGATGGGTAGAGGCCGACCTCACCGGGACCCTCGGCAAGGATCGCACCGTTGCACTAAAAATGTCGGCGGTCGGAAATCGCCGTGACGTAAAATTTACCTCTGACAACGCTGGCGCAGCGCTTCGGGCGCTGGATTTGATCGATACAATTCGTGGCGGCAAGCTGGTGCTCAGCGGCACTCAGCAGAAAAGTGGCGACAAGGCCCCCTGGGCTGGAGTGCTGAAAATTTCTGACTTTACGATGGTGAGGGCCCCCGTTTTAGCGCGTGTGCTGACGCTCGCCTCGCTTACCGGGATCACCAATGTCCTGTCCGGGAAGGGGATCGGTTTCACCAGTCTCGACGTGCCGTTTACCTATCGAGACGGGTTGGCGACGATCAAGAAGGCCCGGTCAGTCGGGTCCGAACTCGGTTTGACCGCTGATGGAATCGTCAATACGCGAAAGAAAAATTTAGGCCTCAACGGCATGATCATCCCGGCCTATACGATCAACTCGGCGCTGGGCAACATTCCCATCGTTGGCAAACTATTCTCCGGGAGCAAAGGAGGCGGCATCTTTGCGGCGACTTATAAAATTTCGGGCTCAATCGCGAAACCCAACGTAAGTGTCAATCCGCTCGCGGCGCTTGCGCCGGGTATTCTTCGCGATATCCTCGGGATTTTCGGGCCGATCAAACCCGGTGAAATGCCGGGTTCTCGAGCACCAAAGCCCGGCGACGCAATTGTGGAAACCCCTTAAACCGGCCTGATGAGCGCGTGGTGCTTGCGTCCGGCGGACAGTTTGACGACGCCGTCTGCGTTGATGTCACTGGCGGTAATGGCCTGCGTTTCATCGGTGATGGCGACATCGTTCACGCGCCCGCCGCCGCCGCGGATTAAACGGCGCGCTTCGCCATTGCTTTGGACCAGCCCGGCCTGCACCAGCAACTGGAAGGCGGGCATGCCGGAATCCAGGTCGCTACGTGCGATTTCTATCGTTGGCAGCGCGGCGCCCTGTGTGCCGTCCTCGAAGGTCGCCCGGGCGGTGTCGGCGGCGCGGAGCGCTTCCTCCCTGCCATGGCACATTGCAGTGGCCTCTATCGCGAGAATCTTCTTGGCCTCGTTGATTTCGGCATCCTTTAGCGACTCCAGTTGCGCTATTTCACCCAGCGGCAGCTCGGTAAACAGGCGGAGAAAACGCCCGACATCCTGATCGGCCGTATTGCGCCAGAACTGGAAATATTCGTAGGCGGACAACCGTTCCTTGTTGAGCCAGACCGCACCAGCCGCAGTCTTGCCCATCTTTTCGCCCGATGCCGTCGTGATCAGGGGCGAGGTCAGTCCGAACAAGGCTTTTCCATCGACCCGCCGGCCTAGTTCAACACCGTTGATGATATTGCCCCACTGATCCGATCCGCCCATTTGCAGGATGCAATCGCTACGGCGGGAAAGTTCCAGGAAGTCATACGCCTGCAGGATCATGTAATTGAATTCGAGAAAGCTGAGCGGCTGGTCCCGATCAAGCCGCAATTTGACCGAATCGAAGGATAGCATTCGGTTGACCGAGAAATGCTTGCCGAAGTCCCGCAGAAACGGAATGTAGGCAATTTCGTCGAGCCAGTCGGCGTTATTCACCAGGACGGCATCGGTCGGCCCATTTCCAAAACTCAGAAACTTCTCGAACACGCCCTTTATGCCCACCATGTTCCGGGCGATGTCTTCTTCGCTCAGGATTTTACGGCTTTCGTCCTTGCCGGAGGGATCGCCGACCTTGGTCGTGCCGCCGCCCAGCAGGACAACGGGCTTGTGTCCCCCGCGCTGCAGCCACCGCAACAACAGAATAGGGACCAGTGAGCCGACATGAAGGCTGTCCGCCGTGCAATCAAAGCCGATATAGGCGCATTGGGGCGTGCCGCCGGCGAGCAGGCCATCAAGCCCGGATTCGTCGGTGCATTGATGAATGAAGCCTCGCTCGGCGATATTTGACAGGAAATCCGATTTAAAACGGGTCATACTAGTTCGACAGTTTAGGTGAACGCGGGCGCTGGTTTAGCATAGCTGCTTCTTGCCTGGCGAGCCCTGTGTGAATTGTGAAAGAAATTCAGCTTGAGTAATGATCGGAAAACCGGCGAGAAGGTCCTCGGGCTCGGATTGATGAGCGGCACCTCAATGGACGGGATCGATGTGGCCCTGGTTTGGACCGATGGCCGGAATTTTGTCGAACCGGGCGAATCATTCGCTGTTTCCTATGACGCGAGCCTGCGCGAGGCGATCCGTACCGCGCTCGGCGGAATGGGTCCCGTGGCGGAGGTCGAACGTCGCCTTACCGAGGCCCATATTTCCGCTGTCCACAGTCTGCTCGACAAGGCCGGGTTGAGACCCGAGGAGATTACCGTCATCGGATTTCACGGCCACACTATTTTGCATCGCCCTGAAGAACGCCGAACATGGCAAATCGGCGATAGCGGGTTACTGGCGCAGGCAACCGGAATCGACGTCATCGGAGATATGCGCATGGCCGATGTCGCGGCCGGCGGGCAGGGCGCGCCGCTGGTGCCGCTGTATCATGCCGCGCTGGCGGCTTCCCTGGGTAAACCGGTCGCGGTGCTCAATATCGGTGGGGTCGCAAATGTCACCTGGCTTGGTGAGGGGCCTGACGACATCCTTGCTTTCGATACAGGTCCTGGCGGGGCGCTGCTCGACGAATGGGCGGAAAAGAACCTTGGTGAGCCCTATGACGAAAGCGGGCGGCTGGCGGTGGCGGGTACTCTCGATGAAGCCGTGTTGGCCCAGCTGATGCAAAATCCATATTTTGACCGGGCGCCCCCCAAGTCGCTTGACAGGATCGATTTCGACGGTGGTCCGGTCGGTCACCTGTCGGCTGAGGATGGCGCGGCGACGCTGGTCGCGTTTACCTGTCATGCAGCTGCGCAGGCGACTCGCCATTTTCCGTCGCCTGTACGGCGCTGGATCGTCACCGGTGGCGGCCGGCACAACCCGGTGATCATGTCAGGGCTTGCGGCGAGGATTGGACTACCGGTTGACCCCGTCGAGCGCCTCGGATGGGACGGAGACGCACTTGAGGCCCAGGCTTTCGCCTATCTGGCGGTCCGCAGTCTACGCGGCCTGGCGCTGACGCTGCCGGGAACGACAGGCGTGGCCGAACCGCTTACCGGCGGCCGGCTTTATCCCAAAAACAGGACCTGGAATAACGCCCCCGCAAATCCGCTTTAGGGGAGAAACCCTTAGTCTGCTGCCGCAGCGGCGGTCAGGGCCGCTACTTCACGCTCCAGATATGCATCCACCAGCGTCGTCAGCTCGTCGACGCGATCATGGAAAAAATGATTGGCGCCGTTGATGATCTGGTAATCGATGGTGATTCGCTTCTGGGCGCTCAGCTTTGTTGCCAACGTCGCGACAGAATCCTGTGGCACCATGTTATCGTCCGAGCCATGGATCAGCAGACCTGACGATGGACAGGGCGCCAGGAAGGTAAAATCGTATTTGTTGGCGGGTGGGGCCAGCGCGATGAAGCTGTTGATCTCCGGTCGGCGCATCAGCAACTGCATGCAGATCCAGGCGCCAAATGAAAATCCGCTTACCCAGCATTGTTCCGCATCCGGATTTGCGGCCTGCAGCCAGTCGAGCGCTGCTGCGGCATCGCTTAACTCGCCCAGCCCCTCGTCATAACCGCCCTGCGACCGGCCAACGCCTCGAAAGTTGAACCGGAGTGTCGAAAATCCGCGCCGTGCGAAAGTCTGATAGACCTCGAAAACGACCCGGTTGTTCATCGTCCCGCCCTGCTGCGGATGGGGATGTAGGATGAGTGCAATTGGCGCATTGGGGCGCCTTGAATGATGGTACCGGCCCTCTAACCGGCCGTCGGGTCCATTAAAGATGACCTCGGGCATAACCGAACGCTACTCCTGATTCTATCTGTTTGCGAGCTGCTACTTTGCATTGCGGTTGCCGCCAAATCCCCTTATTGACGTACACCGTCCGGATACATAAATTCCGGCGCGCGACTATAGTGAAGTGATTGGGTAAAATTCAAGGTTTTCGGTGAAAATTCGCAAAAACTACCCACTTTTATGACTTATCGATTTGAATCAGGAAGGTTTTCAGTATGAAATTGAGTACCAAGGGTCGCTATGCGGTCATGGCGATCGTTGATCTGGCCCGGGAAAAAAGTGACAGGCCTACGCCGTTGGCGGAGATCGCCAAGCGACAGAAGATTTCACTTTCCTACCTGGAACAGCTGTTCGCTAAATTACGGCGCAGCCAACTGGTTCTTAGCGTACGCGGCCCCGGCGGTGGATATATGATCGCCCGGCCAGCCGAGGATATCAGGATTTCGGAAGTTATCCTGGCGGTCGATCCTCCCCCCCATAACACGGCTTGCAATCCGGCTGATCCAAAAGGCTGCTGCAACCTCCCCGAACCTTGCGGGACTCATGATCTTTGGGCGGCGCTGGCCGATCAGATGTACGGATTTCTTGATTCGATCAGCATCGCCGACGTACGTGATCGGCGGGTTCGTTCGGCGATGACCGATGAAGAAACCATCCAGAGCGATCGGGCGGCAGCCTCTTAAGGGCTGAAGGCGAGCGGTGACCCGGCAGCGATATCTCGATTTTAACGCCACCGCGCCGTCGCGCCCTGAAGTGATTGAAGCGGTTGCCGATGCCATGCGCCAAGGCGGGAACGCGTCTTCGGTTCATGGTACGGGACGGGTTGCCCGCGGTGGAGTTGAACAAGCCCGTCGTAGCGTGGCGGCACTGGTTGGCGCCGATCCTGCCAATGTCGTCTTCACTGGAAGCGGTACCGAGGCCAACAATCAGGCATTGCGGGCCAGTGGCCGAAAAAGGTTGATCGTTACCGCCATCGAGCATGAATCCGTCCTGCAGGCACGGCCAGACGCCATCGTTTGTCCGGTTCTTTCCTGTGGGACCGTCGATCTTGAGGCGCTGAAGTGGCTGCTGATGGCATCGGACGAGCCGGCACTGGTCGCGGTCATGGCGGCCAATAATGAAACCGGCATTCTGCAGCCCCTCGCGGAGGTGGCACGACTGGCGCAGGAACAGGGTGCGCTTCTCCACTGTGATGCAGTTCAGGCCGCAGGCAAGATCCCGGTTGATATGGTGGCGCTGGACGCCGATTTTATCGCCTTGTCGGCGCACAAGATCGGCGGGCCGCAAGGCGTCGGCGCGTTGATCTGTCGCGACCGTCAGTCGATAGAGCGCTTTGTCCATGGCGGTGGACAGGAAGGCGGTCTTAGGGCCGGCACCGAAAATGTGCCTGGCATAGTCGGATTTGGCGTTGCGGCGACAAGCGCGCTTGCGGGACTCGATGATTTTGCCGCACTCGCCGGGCTCCGCGACGATCTGGAACGCCGCGCGCGTGAGATCGAACCGGCGATTACCGTTTTTGGTGGCGATCTGCCGCGTCTCCCCAATACCAGTAAGTTCTCCACGCCCGGTCTTTCCAGCGAAGTACAGGTGATGGGGCTCGATCTTGCCGGCACGGCGATCAGCGCCGGTTCAGCCTGCTCGGCGGGGCGGGTCGAAATGCCCTATGTACTGGAAGCGATGGGCGTGGCTGAAGATATAGCCCTGTCCGCCGTCCGGGTGAGCCTTGGCTGGACCTCTACGGCGGCGGATATCGATGCATTCCTCGACGGCTGGGCGGCACTGCGCAGCCGCCATCTCGCCCGTGCCGGTGCGCCGACGGCGTGAAGGGCGGCGTAAATCATGCCCCATGTCACCTTCATCCTGCCAGACGGCGAACGCCGCGAAATAGTGGCCTCTGTCGGCCGGACTTTGCTGGAAGTTGCGTGGGACAATGATCTGGATGTAGAGGGGGCCTGTGGTGGCGTGGCGGCGTGCTCGACCTGCCATGTCATTGTCGATCCCGCATGGGCGGGCCGGCTGGCCCCACCGGACGAAGAGGAGGACCAGATGCTCGATCTTGCCTGGGGTCTCTCCGCGACATCGCGTCTCGGCTGCCAGATAGCCTTGACTGACGCGCTGGACGGCCTCGTGGTCTCTTTGCCAACCGAGACCCACAGCATGCTGGATGTTTGATCGTTGGTAGCTGTTCTTTCCCCAAACACGCTTGTGAGGCTGTTTCCCGAAGCCGGGTTTCTGGCCCGGCTGCGCGAGGCCAATGGCGATGATTGGCGACGCTATATCGACCATGAATTCGTACAGGGGCTGGCCGATGGATCGCTGCCTGAGCCGGCATTCCGGCATTATCTGATCCAGGACTACCTGTTTCTCATCCATTTTGCGCGTGCCTATGCGCTCGCTGCCTATAAGGGGGAAACGCTGGAAGACATCAAAAATGCGATGGCGGCTGCGTCCGCGCTGGTCGATACCGAGATGGGGCTGCATGTCGATTTCTGTGCCGGTTGGGGCCTCGGCGAGGCGGAAATGGCTTCGGCGCCGGAGGATAACGCGACACTCGCCTACACACGATATGTTCTCGAGCGCGGTATGGCAGGAGATTTGCTCGATTTGCACATAGCGCTCGCCCCCTGTGTGCTGGGCTATGCCGAAATTGGCCTGGCGCTATCGACCGATCCCGAAACGAACCGCGACAATAATCCCTATACGCCGTGGATCGACATGTATGCAGGTGAGGAATATCAGCAGGTCGCTCGCGATGCGGCCGCCTATATCGAGCGTCTTGCCGTGCGGAGGGGCGCTGAGGCACGGTTTGACGGGCTTGCTCGCACCTTTGGCGAGGCAACGCGGCTGGAGGCAATATTCTGGCAGCAAGGGCTCGATGCCGCCTGATTCAATTTTGGGTTATTTTGGGGGACGATCCAGAGATGGATCGATTGTCCGCCAACCCGGCTGGTATGGGCGGTCTCCAGTTTGCGCTTTTTTGACTTGCCGCTCTACGACCGCCCACCGGCGGCGATTTTGTTCTTGGTCGAATTGATAAATTTGGCGCGCGTCGCATCCATTGCCGCGACGCAGATCGGATCGAGATCTTCCCGGGGTTCTGGATCGGCGCCCCAGTAACCGTATTGGTCCCGGCCGCGCACCAGCATGGCGGTGGCGCCCTCAAAACGCGTTTCGCGCACATGCGGCGCGACATAATGAATCGAAAATCCGATGCGCGGATGATGTGAACGGTTCGGCGTCGAGCTGTGAACGACACTTTCGTGATGAAACACCACCTGGCCGGCACGCAGCACGGCATCGACCGCTTTGTGTTCCGGCACATCGATCACATTTTGCCCGAGCGATGCGAGATTGTTCGGGTCGGGGCGTATTTCGTGCTGGGCAATCGTCTTATGCGAGCCCGGTATATATTTGAGACAACCCGATTCGAGAGACGAGTCATTGAATCCAAGCCACGCCGTCACCGTTTCCGCCGGCTCAAACCCGTAGATGAAACTGTCTGTGTGCCACGAGATAAATCGTGGATCGTTGGCTTTTTTTGTAAAAAAGGCCGAGCCCCAGCACAGTATGTCGGGCCCGATCAGATCTTCCACGGCATCGAGCAGCCGGGGATGGCGGACGATTTCGCACAGCCACGGAAAGGGCAGCTGAGCCTTGATACGAAACCGCTTTTGCGGCTCCTCACCGAGCGTTTCCTCAAGCTTCGCGTATTTTGCATAAAGCACGGCGGCGTCTTCAGGCGTGTAGACGTCGTAGGGAAACAGGAACCCGTCCTCTTCGAATTGTTTTATCTGATCATCGGTCAGGGCCAGCGCCATGACGTGCTCTCCGGGTGGGTATAGGTACTGTCCTCCACCACAATGATAGCTTTAATCCCCGGCGTAATCACGCCTGAAGTAGACAGCTGGGCTGAACTGCCGCTATGGGTGCGGGGTGGTTTCGGTTCCAGTTCCAGCCAGTTTCGGACATCAATCAGCTGTGCGGGCAAATCTCAACGTTTTGTATGAAGCTGCCCGCCAAATCCAATTCCGCTCGCCCCTTTTCCGACGACTTATTTCGTCTTATTACTCTTTTCGGCGTTCACGTGATAGATTGGCAGGAAATGGTCGCCTACCGGCCAGGCGGTACCGCAATGAGAAGCCCACATGTTCGCAAACTCCACA
>JBLHKG010000050.1:0-8704 GCA_047619835.1 Alphaproteobacteria bacterium | reverse complement strand
TGGCGCCGCTCGACGCGGCGATTGAGGGCGCGCAGCAGGTGCTGCCGAGTGTCTTCGCATCCTTTGCGACGACCACCTGCATCTTTGGCTCACTGGCCTTCCTCAAAGGCGATATAGGCCAGATCCTCCGCGTCGTCCCGGTGGTGATGCTGTTCGTGCTCGTCATCTCGCTGATTGAGGCGTTTCTGATCCTGCCGCACCATCTGGCGCATGCGCTTGGCCGGGCCGATGAAAAACCAGCGCGTATTCAGGCAGCCGTCGATCATGGCATAAACTGGCTACGTGATCGCGTGGTCGGACCGGTCGCTGTCGCCGCCGTTCAGTGGCGTTATCTGACCGCCGGCATCGCCATTGGTTTGATGCTCCTCGCCGTCGGCACGATCACCGGCGGCTGGCTCAAATTCGCCGCCTTTCCCGAGCTCGACGGCAATGTGATGGAGGCGCGCATTCTGCTGCCGCAGGGTACCCCGTTGACACGCACCGAGCAGGTCGTCGCGCGGATTACGGCGGCGCTGGCCCGTGTCGATAACCGGTTAAGCCCGCAGCAGCCCGGCGGTCAGAAGCTGGTTCGCAAGGTTCTGACCAGATTCAACCAGAACTCGACGGCCAATGAGACCGGCGCGCATGTCGCAACCATCACCGTCGATTTACTCGATTCCGAGACCCGGTCCAGTCGCATCGATGATGTTATCGCCCTATGGCGAGCTGAGACCGGCGCATTGGCCGATGTGATTTCCGTCAAATTCACGGAATCCCAGATCGGCCCGGCGGGGCTCGCGTTTGATGTTCGTCTCACCGGCGATGACCTGGCGGAGCTTAAAGCGGCGGCGATGGAGCTCACCGCCAATCTCGACAGCTATCGCGGCACCTCGAACCTGACAGACGATCTCCGGCCCGGTAAGCCGGAGCTGAGAATCCGCCTGAAGGAGGGAGCCTCCACGCTTGGCGTCGATGTCCGCCAGATCGCCGACCAGCTTCGAGCGGCCTTTTTTGGCACCAAGGTCAGCGAAATCCAGCGCGGCGCGGAGGCGTACGAAATCGATGTCAGGATCGATCCCCGTGACAAGGACAGCCTGTCCGATATCGATAATTTCACCATTTCCCAGTCCGACGGCAGCCTGATCCCGCTAAGCGCCATTGCCGATATCGAACGGGGGCGCGGGTTTTCCCGCATCAACCGGGTCAATGGCCAACGAACCGTTACGGTTCAGGGTGATGTCGATGTCACAATCGCCAACGCGAACGAAATACTCGCCGATACCAGGAAGAGGTTTTTCCCTGAACTGGCCAAGCGCTATCCCGGCGTTGGCATATCGCTGCAGGGTCAGAACAAGGAGGCCAACACCACTCAGCGGTCCATGGTGGGCGGCTTCATCCTTGGTTTGATTGGCGTCTATCTGCTGCTGAGTTTCCAGTTTCAGAGCTATGTCGAGCCGCTGATCGTGATGATCGTCATCCCTTTCGCGCTGGCCGGCGCGATTGTCGGGCATTTGCTGCTGGGGCTCGACTTCACCATGCCCAGCATCCTCGGCTTCGTCGCGCTGGCCGGCGTCGTGGTCAATGATTCCATTCTGCTGGTCAATTTCATCAAGCATTTCCACGGCGACACGCAGTCGGTCGCCGCGGCAGCGCCGCTGGCCAGCCGCGCCCGCTTCCGCGCCATCCTGCTGACCTCGCTGACGACCATTGTCGGGCTCCTGCCCATTCTCTCGGAGACCAGCCTGCAGGCGCAGGTCCTGATTCCGCTGGTTACCAGTCTGGCGTTCGGCCTGATGGCCACCACCGTTCTGGTGCTGTTTCTGGTGCCGGCGATCTATTCAATCTTCGACGATTATGGGCTGGCGAAACTCGATTGAGGGGTGGCTGGCATAGCTGTGATCGCCAGGCAGGGCGCCTATTGGAGAAGGGCCGCGCCTGCGCCGGGGTATCAATCCCGGCGCAGGCCCGACCAATGGGAAATTACGATTTCTTCTTCTTATAGATCTTCTTCAACTCTTTCAGAACCTCGGGCGTCGCAACTTTAAAACCGATTTCGATCTTCTTGCGAATGTCCGCTGCCGATACCGGCGAATATTCGAGACCTCTCTTGAGGACCTGTTTCTTGAAACTGGGCTCGGCCAGCATCATGCTAAAGGCCTTCTCCAATTGGCTCACCAGTTTTTTGGGCGTCCCCGGGGCGACATAAAATGCCTGTCCTACTTCGAGATTAATAGCGATGATGTCGTACATTTTCCGCTCAAGCGACCCTGGTTTCAGCAGATCCTGAAGATAGGGAACGCCCTTATATGCCGGATGGGAATCATAGGGGCCCATGATGATGACCGGAATGACCTTCTTCTCCGGCAGCCAGGTGGGACGAGCGGTACTGAAGGCCGAATGGAAGGTGGCGCGGCCCATCACTTCACCCTTTTCGATGGCCAGATTCATCAATCCACCGCCCCGGTAACCATAGATCAGCTTCATCTTGGTGCCGAGGACCTGGTTGATCATTCGCGGCAGGACCGAGGAGCTGGAGCCAAAGCCGGATGTCGCGATCGGTACCTCTTTTTTCTTAAGATCATCAAGCGACTTGATCCCCGCCGTATGCCAGAACCAGACGGCGTTGGATCTCGCCGCCGGCGACCCCAGCCATTCAAATTTCCGCGCGTCGAATTTGACCTTTCTGACGAGAGGAATTGTAATGTTGCCGGGCGCAATCATCCCGATAACGGTGCCGTTTTTGGGAGCGACATTATACATAAAGGAAGCGGCTTTGGCGCCGCCGCCGCCGGGAAGATTCTGGATCACCGTTTTCGGATTCCCCGGAATGAATTTGGCGATGTTTCTCTGCACCGCCTGGCAGTATGCGTGATAGGACCCGCCGGACCCTGACGGGACCTGCACCGTAATCGTCTTGTCCGCAAAATAATCCGCTGCGGAAACGGGTGCAGAAACGGGTGCAGCGACCACCAGAAGCGCGCCCGCAGCGAAAACAGCGATAATTCGTTTCATAATTTTATCCTCCCTGTGTTCAGTGATGTTTCTTTGCCGAAAGACACTGCCATGACTGGTAAGTAGGGTCAATTGATTGCAATCGTTGCAGGTCAGGCGCTGGATCGGTCCGGTGAGATCCCGGTGACATCCCGGTGGTCGACCGATGTGCGGCGGATATTCATTTACGGGCATCAAGGATCATGTACGCTTCTCTGGTTTGGACGGGGGCGGAGGGTTGTTTGTCATCCCTGTTTTCGCCCGTGTTTTCGCCACCTGATTGGCGCCATCCGGAGCAATTTCACCGGCCCAACATAGAGCCAGCCATTCTGGATGGTCAGCGGGATTTTGATTTCCGGCGGCTTGCCGTTGCCGCCGCCGCGCTGGAGCAGTCCGAAGGCCATCCGCGCCATCAGCGCTTCGCCGGCCCCAAGCGTGCCGGTGCGGACCAGCGCGTCGAGCGTTTCGCTATGGCCGCGTATCGTGGCGCTCGTCGCGATGATCGGCTGCAGGCCGGCGTCGAGGGCGAGTGTTCCTGTCGATTGGAGAATGAGCCGCGACCAGCCGAGGTCAAAGTGATCTATTTCGACAATCCCGCCGTCGTCGCGCCACGCGGCGAGGGCCTCCCGGGTAGCGCCGCCATTCTTTCCCGGGGCGATATGCCCGATGAGCGTCGCATCGATCTCGATCCCGCCGATGGTCCGGCCGAGCGGCGCCCGAGAGGTTTTTGGCAGAGTCAGCCCGTGGATTGAGCCGGTGAGACGGAGGCTTGCCGTCTTTCCAGCAGGCGCTTCCTTGCGCGGCGGCGGCGCGGTGTCGAGGGTCGCGTCGAGGCGATTGATCTCGACCCGATCGCTGTCCCGCTCGCCCAGAATGGCGTTATCGAGCGTGAGGGTCAGCCGCGCGAGTGCGCCGCGCGCGCCAAACAGCATTTCGCCCGTCGCATGCCGGAACGACCCCTTAGCCGTGCCGTCGATGGAGGAATCGATCAGATCGAGAAAATGCCCGCCCGATGCCGTAAAGCCGATGCGCGTTGCGTTCCAGGGCTGCCAATCGAGGGTAATTGCCGGTCCCGACCAGCGAAACGCCGGCAGCGTCCCTTGCGACGCCAGCGTCGGGTCAGTGATATTTGCCCGCCATGCGAACGGGAATCCTTCGAGCTGGATAGCCGAATAACTGGCGATCCAGCCTTGTTCCCGGCGCTCGGCCGTCCAGCGCGTGACGACATCTTCCAGCCGGTCGGCAATCACGTACCAGGCCGCGCTGTACAGCAGGGCGAGACCGGTCATGCCGATTGCCGTCTTCCGGACCCACTTCCCGTTGGTCATTGAACCGCTTCCAGAATAATTGTCGCCAACGCCATTTCCCAAACCTTTATAGGGCGGGACTTTGAGAATAGGGAAGCGGTCGATACACTCCGCCTCCTGTGACGTCGTTCTTTTCCACACTATTTTTCACCCCAAGGAAACCGACCTTTTTATGAATGCCACCGACCAGCAGGGCCTGTCGCCTGCCATAACGGCTGGCGCGGGGGCGCTGTTTATCTTTTTCTGGGCGAGCGGGTTCGTCTCCGCCAAATTCGGCCTTCCCTATGCCGAACCGTTTACGTTTCTGATTCTGCGCTTTCTGCTGGCGTTGGCATTCCTGATCCCGATGTGTCTCATCTGGAAGGCCCAGTGGCCGCGGGGCATCCGATTGATCGGCCATGTCGCCCTTGCCGGGTTTCTGGTTCAGACGGTTTATTTGATCGGGGTGTTTTACAGTATCTGGCTGGGTGTCTCGACCGGGGTGGTGGCCCTGATCGTGGGGCTGCAACCCTTGTTAACTGGCGCGTTGGCGGGGGCTGCGCTGGGTGAAAAGGTGTCGCCGCGTCAATGGGCCGGGCTTGCCCTTGGCTTTGCCGGTCTCGCGCTGGTAGTTGCTGAAAAGGTCGATTTCGCAGGAAGTCAGGGCTGGGGCGCGGCGCTATGCGGCCTGTCTCTGATAGGCATTACAGTGGGCACGCTCTATCAGAAGCGGCATTGCGCGGATGTCGATATTCGCTGCGCCGTCTCTATCCAGAACGGTGTTTCGTTCCTGGTAATTGCGCCGCTGGCTCTGACATTTGAAACCATGCGGATCGACTGGACCGGTGAATTCGTTTTCGCGCTGACATGGTCGGCGATGGGGCTTTCCGTCATCGCCATCGCGCTTTATTACCTGCTGGTGCGCAACGGCGCGGCGGCGAAGGTGACCAGCCTGCTCTATCTCAGCCCGCCGACCACCGCGCTGATGGGATGGCTGATGTTTGGCGAGACTTTTTCGTTGGTGGCCTTGTCGGGTCTCGCGGTCGCGGTCGCGGGTGTGTGGCTCGCCAATCGCAGGGAATCATGATCGAAAACCAATCATGACCGAAAACCGGCGACAGATCGTGATCGAGGAACCGGGCGATGTCTGGTTTTTCGCCTATGGGTCTTTAATGTGGGATCCGGGCTTTGTCCCGGCGGAGACGCGACCGGCCCTGCTGCGCGGCTTGCATCGCCGTTTCTGCGTGGCTTCGGTGATTTATCGCGGCACCCCCGAACGGCCGGGGCTGTCGCTTGGTCTCGACCATGGCGGGTCGTGCCGGGGGCTGGCGCTCCGCATCAAAGCATCGGATCGGCAGGCTGTGCTGGCCTATCTCGCCGAGCGCGAGATGCCGGAGGAAATTTACAGCTCGCGCAAAATTTCCATCGGTACCGATGAAGGCGCGCTTACCGCCTATACGCTGGTGGTTAATCGCGATCACTTTCTGTATGTCAGCGGCCTCGGTTTTGATGAATCGGCGGCGCGGATCGCGGCCAGTGCCGGCAAGCGGGGGCCCAATGTCGATTATCTGGCGCAGACCATCGGTCGTATGGATGAGCTCGGTATTCGCGATGGCGCGATGCATCGCCTGCTTGACAGGGTGCACGAATTTGCGTCACGTGAGATATAGAAACATACTATCAGGGCAGAGGATAAAGGCATGAAACTCGTAAGCTATCACCATGACGGCAAGGACGGCTTTGGCGCCGTCGTTGAGGACGGAATCGCCGATCTGTCGGGATTGCTCTACAAGGAAACCCGTTTTTCCAATTTGCGTGAAGTGCTGGCTGCGGACGCGCTTGAGGATCTGAGAAAGACCGCCGCCGGCGCCAAGGCGGATTTCGGATTTGACGATGTCGCGATGCAGCTGCCGATCAACAACCCGTCCAAAATCTTCTGCGTCGGGCGCAATTACTACGCCTATCACGAGGTGATCGAAGACGGCCGGCCCGAATGGCCCAGCATCTTCCCGCGGTTTCGGGATTCGTTCTCGGCCCATGAAGAAGCCATCATCCGCCCGGCAGAGGATGGCGAGCAGCTCGATTACGAAGGCGAGCTGGTGGTGATCATCGGCAAGCAGGGGCGCCGCATTGCCGAGGATGACGCGATGTCCCATATCGGCGGCTATAGCATCGCCAATGAAGGCAGCGTGCGGAACTGGATCGGCCGGGGCACCCAGAACTGTCCGGTGAAGAACCACTGGCGCTCGGGGTCAATCGGACCGTGGATGGTGACGCCGGACGAGATCGCCGATCCGATGAATCTCAAGATCAAGACCCGCGTGAATGGTGATATTCGTCAGGACGGCGGCACGGACATGATGATCTTCGACATCAAGTTCGCGATTTCCTACGTTTCAAAATTCTGCCTGCTGCAGCCGGGCGACATGATCTGCACCGGCAGCCCGGGCGGATCGGCCATCGAATTCGATCCCCCCGGTTATTTGAAGCCCGGCGATGTGCTGGAGGTTGAAATCGAAGGCGTCGGGACGCTGCGTAACCCGATTGAGGCGGAATAAGGGAGGCTAAACCCTCAGCCGCATTTTGAATGACCGCAGGAGGTGCAGAGATCGCACCCTTCCTGACGGATGAGGGCCGCTTCGCCGCATTTCGGGCATTGATGCGGAATGGCGCGGCGAGTGCCGGTTGCTCCCTTTGGTGATGCGTCGCTCCCAGCGGCGCTGGCGGCCATCGCGGCGCGGGCGGTCTCCGCCTCGCCAGGGCGCGGCATAAAACCAATATCGATCATGTGACGCTCGATCACCCCGCCAATCGCGGCCAGCAGCGATGGGACATATTTGCCTTCAAACCACTGCCCGCCACGCGGATCGAACACGGCTTTAAGCTCGTCCACCACAAACGACACATCGCCGCCGCGGCGGAACACGGCGCTGATCATCCGTGTCAGCGCGACTGTCCAGGCGTAATGCTCCATATTTTTAGAATTGATAAACACTTCAAACGGCCGCCGCCTGCCATCCTGCACGATGTCGTTGAGCGTGATGTAGATCGCGTGTTCGGAATCGGCCCAGTTGATCTTGTAGGTGTTGCCCGGCAGTTCCTCGGGCCGTGCGAGCGGCTGGGTCATGTAGACGACGCCGCCGGATTCAAAGGCATCGGCGGGCTTTGGCTGGGGCGCCGCAAGCGGCAGCTCCGCCTGCCGGTGATCCTCTTTTGCGGTTGAGACTTCCAGAACCGCGCCGGTGACGTCGTTGGGCCGGTAGGTGGTGCAGCCCTTGCAGCCCAGGGCAAAAGCCTCGGCATATACGGTCTTGAAATCCTCGAACGGCAGCACTTCCGAGCAGTTGATGGTCTTGGAAATGGAGCTATCGACATGCTTCTGCAGGGTCGCCTGCATCACCAGATGATCGCGCGGTGTGAGTTGCGCTGCATCGACGAAGTAATCCGGCAGGGGAGCGGTTTCGCCTTGCAGGCGACGATAGAGCCGTACTGCATAATCGGTGACTTCCTCGGCGCGGCGCGTGCCGTCGGGCATCAGGACGTTTCTTGTATAGCTGAAGGCGAAGACCGGCTCGATGCCGGAGCTCACATTGTCGGCCAGCAGCGAAATGGTGCCGGTAGGCGCGATCGAGGTCAGCAGGGAATTGCGGATGCCATGGGTTCGGATGGCCTGCTGTACATCCTCGTCCAGTTGCCGAATATGCGCGCCTTCTGGGTAGCGTTCGGCATCATAGAGCGGAAACGCGCCCTTTTCTTCGGCCAGCGAG
Source organism: Alphaproteobacteria bacterium (assembly GCA_047619835.1). Lineage (GTDB taxonomy): Bacteria > Pseudomonadota > Alphaproteobacteria > MPNO01 > UBA2964 > JAYOEY01. The sequence continues at coordinate 681 of JBLHKG010000050.1, read as the reverse complement.
GTGGAGGCCAGATAGGCGTGGCGTTCGATCGCCGCCATCCAGCGCCCGGCGAGCGCGGCGGCCTTATCCGAGCCATAGCGGACCCGGCACATGATCAGCGCATCGGCGAGCCCCGTCACGCCGAGCCCGATGCGTCGTTTAGCCCGGGCTTCGTGGGCCTGCTCCTCCAGCGGAAAACGCGATATGTCGATCACATTGTCCATCATGCGAACGGCAATCGTTACCAGATCGGCGAGCGCTGCTTCATCCAGTTGGGCGTCGGCGGCAAACGGGTTACTGACGAGCCGGGCAAGATTGATTGAGCCGAGCAGGCAGGCGCCATACGGCGGCAGGGGCTGTTCGCCGCAGGGGTTGGTTGAGGAGATTTCTTCGCAATAGGAGAGGTTGTTCAGGGCATTGATGCGGTCGATGAAGATGACGCCCGGTTCGGCATAGGCATAGGTCGCGCGCATGATGCGGTCCCACAGATCGCGGGCATCGATTGTCTTGTAGGTTTGACCGTCGAACACCAGAGCCCAGGGAGAATCGTCCTTGACCGCCTGCATGAAGGCGTCTGTCACCAGCACAGACAGATTGAACATGCGAAGCCGCCCCGGCTCCTGCTTGGCCTCGATAAAGGCCTCGATATCCGGGTGGTCGCAGCGTAGCGTGGCCATCATCGCGCCGCGGCGTGAACCGGCG
>JBLHKG010000049.1:0-8719 GCA_047619835.1 Alphaproteobacteria bacterium | reverse complement strand
CCGAGGCGGAGAAAAACCTGTCCCAAGCCGCGACGACGACGCAATCGCTGCGGGTGGTCCAGGCCTATGGTCGTTTTCTCGAACGCAACGCCAGAGCCGACGAAGCAAAGGCGCTTTACCGGAGTTACCAAGAAAAAAATCCCGGTGGCAATTCATTTGACGAAGCGTTTACGCGTCTGGAAAAGGGCGGCGAAGCAAAGCCATTCATAGCCGGTCATCGCGACGGGTTGGCTGAGGTGTTTTTCAATCTCGCCGGGACTCTGGCACAGGGGCGCTCGTCCGAACTGGCGGTGATCTATGGCAGGCTGACGCTCAGGCTGCGGCCCGATTTTCCCCTGGCGCAGATATTGCTGGGCGGTCTGCTGGAGTCGCTGGACCGAGGTGAGGATGCCGCCGAGCTTTATCGGGGGGTGAACCCCAAATCGCCGCTTGCCTGGTCCGCACAGCTTCGATTGGCTTCATTGCTGGATGACCTGAAACGCACCGACGAAGCGGTAAAGTTGCTTCGCACAATGTCGGAAAAGAACACGTCCCGTGACGAACCCCTGATTCGTTTGGGGGACCTGCTGCGCGCCAAGGAGCGTTTCGCCGAAGCATCGGAAGCCTACACCGGCGCGATCACCCGGGTCGGCAAGATGGACAAGAGTCACTGGTCGATCCTCTATTCGCGCGGCATTACGTATGAGCGGTCGGATCGTTGGCCGCTCGCGGAAAAGGATTTCCTGCAGGCGCTTGAGCTTAGTCCCGATCAACCCTTCGTTCTTAACTATCTGGGATATTCATGGGTCGATAAGGGCCTGAATTTTGATCGCGCGCGCAAGATGATCGAACGGGCAGTCCAGAGGCGGCCGAATGACGGCTATATCGTCGATAGCCTTGGCTGGGTGCTGTACCGCCTTGGCGATTACAAGGGTGCCGCTGAGCATCTTGAACGCGCCGTGGTGCTCCGGCCCGAGGACCCTACAATCAATGACCACCTTGGCGATGCCTACTGGCGCGTCGGTAGATTGCTGGAAGCGCGGTTTCAATGGAGTCGGGCCCTGTCATTGAAGCCCGAAAAGGATCAGATCCCTGTCATCCAGCGGAAGCTCAACCAGGGGCTCGCGGCGGCATCCGGTAAGGACAGCCGCAGCTGAGGCTGTGGGCTTTCAACGGAGCAGGAGGAACTCGTTATTTCGGCGCACACCGTTTTTGCTCCGGCGAAAATAAATCTCTTTCTTCACGTCACCGGTCGTCGCGACGACGGCTATCACCTGCTGGACAGCCTGATCGTTTTTGCCGATCTGGGCGATCAGGTGAGGGTCCAGACTGCCGACGATTTGATCCTTCAAATTGAGGGTCCATTTGCCGGTGGGTTGCCGACGACAGACGACAACCTTGTCATGCGGGCGGCGAAGGCAATTGCGGCGGCGGAACAGGGACATTCCCGAGGCGCGACCATCACGCTTGAAAAAAACCTGCCGATTGCCAGCGGCATCGGTGGTGGTTCCGCTGACGCCGCTGCGGCGCTCAAGGCTCTCCGAGATTTGTGGTCGCTCCCGATTAACGCGGCAGCGATGGCCGCGATGGCGTTGTCGTTGGGTGCTGATGTACCTGTCTGCCTATCTTCCAGGACATCGAGGGTGCGGGGTATCGGTGAGAACATTGAGGTTGGGGCTCCCCCTCCGCCAGTCGGGGTCGTTCTCGTCAACCCAGGAATTGCTGTGTCGACGGTAGCCGTATTTACGCATCGCACCGGCGAATATTCAGCGGAAGCGGATGATTGCGGTCCGTGGAGCGATGCTGCGGCGATGGTGGAGAGCCTCCGGCAAAACAGGAACGATCTTGCTGAGGCGGCCATCGCGATTGCACCCGTGATCGGTGATGTGTTAGCGGCACTCGAAACCGATCCCGCTTGTCTTTTAGCGCGGCTTTCGGGCAGCGGCGCCACCTGTTTTGGGCTTTTTCCCGACGATGTCGCGGCAGTTCGCGCTGCGCGCGACATCTCAGCGGCGCATCCTGATTGGTGGGTTCGCGCGACCCGCTTCAAGGATTTCTGAATTTTGGGCGAGGCGGGGTGCCGGTCGCTATTTTTGCCGGGTGGGTTCGCCTATTTTCCTGTCGATTGACCGGTATCCATCGCCCCGACGACCTGTTTCAGATCGCCGAGTAGTGTCGCGGTCGGCTGCCCGTCGACCGGAAGTCCCGCAAAGCGTTGATACATCTTGATTGCATCGACAGTCCGCTGTCCAAGAACGCCGTCCGGCTCGCCAGACGCAATGTCCAGCCGGCTAAGCAAACGCTGCAGGTCCGCAATTTCTGTTGAATTGAGCGGTTTGTCGTTGGCGGTGTTCGGGGACGGCGGCCCACTCGGTTGGCCCGCTGCCGGCGCGACTGCCGCCGTTGTTGTGGGATCGGTCTTGGTCGGTGTCGTTTTTGATACGGATTGCACGGTTTTTAACTTTGCGGACGCCTTCGCGCTCCCTGCCGCCAGGGCGCGACCGTAAAATACCGCTGCCTTCTGCTGATTTTTCGGCATTCCCTCGCCGTTCTCATGCAGTTGACCCAGCCTGAAAAGCGCTTCCGCATCGCCCCGCTCGGCCGCCTTCGCGAACCAGCGGGCAGCTTCCACAGGGTCTTTGCGGACATTCTCACCACTCATGAGCAGGACGCCGAGACCAAGTTGCGCCCGAACATCGCCTGTTGCCGCAGCCGTACGGAGTTGCGCCAAACGGCTGTTCCGGCGGTTTGGCGCTGATTCCGACTTGGCCGGTTCTGAATTCGGTTGTCCGGCCTTGGCAGAGATATCCCTGTTGGAAGGAGTTGACGTCGAAGACACCTGATTCGGGCTCGACGTAGAACCGTCAGATCCCGCCGTCAGGTAAACCCAGGCGCCGAGACCACCGATAACGAGCACCAGGGTGGCGGTCAGCGCCAATCCTGGCAGGCTGCGGTTCGCCTCCTCCGGTCGCGGCGTGGAAGGAAAGAGATCAATGTTGTCGTCGGCTTTTGTCAGTTTCTGCAGGTGCAAGCGATCGTCTGACAGGCCCTCGATGAAAGGTTTCTCTGCAACAGGCAATTTCGGAGCAGCGATTGGCTCGGGGGCATCATCGCTAGCAAATCCAACCGGCGCCGGAGATTCCGGATGATCCAGGGTCTGGTCGGGAAGTGACGATTCTGAGTTTACAAGCGCCTGCGGGTTTGCAAGCGCCTGATCGATAGCCTGGTCGCCGGTTCGCACGCGGATTGCCCGATCGACCCATGTGCCGATTGTCAGCCCCTCGCGTGATGCGGCTTCGCGCGCAATCCGGCGCACGTCGTCATCAACGTCTTTAACGCTCCATGGACCTGGTCGTGTCATAATCTGTGAACCCTTCGCCGGTATTATACCGGGGTAGGGCTGTTCATGTTAAGCGCTAATGATTCGGGGAAGTGGTCAGGCTGCGGCGAGTTCTCCGGTCGGCTTGGCTAGTTGCAGCATGGCCCGTTCGATCGATGAAAGACGAGGTCTTTTATCCAACGTTTCAGAGGCTGCGACCCCCGGCGTCGATGTGGCAAGTTCCGCGGCATCTATCTCACGGATTAGTTGGGCGAGCCATGTGCCAAGCGGCAGTCCCGCATCAGCAGCAGCTTGCTTTGCCGCGGCTCGCGCCTCTGGCGAGACATTGCGTAGATTCCAAGCGCCTATCATTTGCGACATCCCCTCTCCCCCGATTGGGTTTCAGTCACCAGACTTGCAGTCAAACAATTAATTTTATGTTAACGAATCAGGAGGCGAATTGAAACAGGTTTGATATCAGGCTATTGCCGAACGTGTCGTTCGTCCCTATTTTGCCGCGCTTCAATGGGGCGTAGCCAAGCGGTAAGGCAACGGGTTTTGATCCCGTGATTCCCTGGTTCGATTCCAGGCGCCCCAGCCATTTTTGTCACGCAGATGACCGGATGCATAATGTCGACGACGCTCGATCTAAAAGGGATGAAATGTCCGTTGCCGGTTCTCCGGGCGCGAAAAGCCTTGGGACAGCTCGATCCGGGGACTGAGATCGTCGTCCTTGTCACTGATCCTGCGGCGCCGGATGATTTCAGGGCGTTCTGTGAGCAGGCAGGTCACCGGCTCGTCGGCATTGAACAGGACGGCGACGGGCACAGCATCACGCTGCGCCGAAAGGACTAAACGGGATTGGCACGGAGCGAGCGCGGTACAAGCTTGCGCTCGATCAATTCGAACAGCCCCTGCGCCAGCAGGGCGAAGAGTGCCGCCGGGATTGCCCCTTCCAGTATGAGCGCCATGTTGTCGAGACGAATTCCGGTCAGAATCGGTTGCCCATAACCCCCGGCGCCGATCAGCGCGCCCAGTGTCGCCGTACCAATATTGATGACCGCGGAAATTTTTATCCCGGCGAGGATCGACGGCAGCGCAAGCGGCAATTCAACCAGACGTAATCGACCGCTGGGAGGCAGCCCGAGGGCGAGCGCCGAGTCGAGCAGTGAGGCAGGAATGCCGGTCAGGCCGGCATGGGTGTTCCGGACAATTGGCAGCAGGCTGTACAGGAACAGGGCGGCAATTGCTGGCGCTGCGCCAATGCCGAAAAACGGGATCATGAAAACCAGCAGGGCAAGACTCGGAATTGTTTGGGCGATTCCTGTCATGCCGAGCAGGAACTGACCCAGCCCGGCGTGACGCGCGGCGAATATGCCAAGCGGGATAGCGGTCAGGATGGCGGCTGCGAGCGAAATTCCGACCATCGCCAGATGCTCCAGCGTGCGCCGAAGCAGGCGCGCGATGAAGCCGCTTTCCTGCGATGAGGCCGATATATTGAAACGGTCTTTAAGAAAATTGCTGGCGACGGCGGATTCCGTCCTGCGGTTCAGCTTTACCGCGCCGTTGAGGCCCGACATCCGAGCGGCATCGATAGCGCCTTCCAGCCGCCGGAAGGCGGTGACCGCTCCGGGCGCAGTCCGGGCAAGGTCCTTGCGAAACAGAATCACCGCGTCATAGGCGGGGAAGTGTGCCTTGTCGTCGTTGAGCAGCCTGAGCCGGTAATAGGAAATTTCAGCGTCCGTCGAATAGACGTCGATGGCGTCGATGTCGCCATTGGCCATTCCGCGATAGGCGAGGTCATGGTCGAGCCCGCGGACATCCCGGTGGGGCAGGGCATAATGCTTGCTCAGCGCCGGCCAGCCATCGCCCCTATCGATGAATTCGTTGCTGAAGCCAAGGCGCAGGGATTGATGACGGGCGAGATCGGAAATCGAAATGATGCCCAGCCGTTCGGCCAAAGCCGGTTTCATCGCGATGGCGTAAGTGTTGTTGAACCCGATTGGCGCTGTCATGGCGATGCCGTGCCGTGACAGTGCTTTGCCGATAGCTTCATTTCCGCTGAGGTTTTTCTGAGCCAGGATCTCCTGGCTGATTGTGCCGGTGTATTCCGGATAGGCATCAATGTCGCCGCGCAGCAGAGCGCTCCAGAGAATACGGGTGCCGCCCAGTTGGCGGCGGTGTGTCGCGCCATGCCCGCTCTTTCGAACCAGCCCGGTGAGTATTTCCCCGAGAATGACCGATTCCGTGAAGCTTTTTGAGCCGATCGTCAGCGAACGAGCGTCGGAATTTCCAAGATTTTGGGAGGATGCCGCCTGTGTGCACATTACGAACAAAACCGACGTTATAATGTGGATACAGCGGGCGGTCCTCATACCGCACCCCTAAGCGCGGATTCCACAGTGCGCTCTGCCGTGACAAATTTTTTCACAAAATCGCTGGTAGGATTTTCCACCAGATCCCGAAGCGATCCCCGCTGCGCAATTCTTCCGGCATTCATCAGGACGATATCGTCGGTGAAAAATCCCGCTTCGCCGATATCATGGGTCACCAGCAGGACGGTTTTCTCCAGCGACCTAAAAATGCTGTGGAGTTCTTCCTGAAGGTCATATCGGATAACCGGGTCCAGCGCCCCGAGCGGTTCGTCGAGGAGCAGAACATCCGGATCCAGCATCAGGGCCCGCATCAGCGCCACGCGCTGCCGCTCGCCGCCAGACAGCTCATTTGGGTAGCGCGCCAGACCGGCAACGGGGAAATCCGTCATCTGGCAGAGAGTTTCGAGCCGTCCGTCTATCTCGTTACCGGACTGTCCGAGATAACGCGCCATGAGCGCGATATTGCGGCGCGCAGTAAGGTGCGGGAAGAGCCCTCCTTCTTGAATGACATAGCCCATTCGGCGGCGAATTTGGTCGGAATTGGCGCCCGCTACTTTTGCGCCGTCAAACATCACGGTGCCTGCGTCCGGAGCGATAAGACCGATCATCAACCGCAGCAGGGTCGATTTGCCGCATCCGCTTGGACCGATCAGCGCTGTTGTCCGGCTGCGGCCAATCGTTAAATCGATCGGACCGACGGCGCGACTATCGCCATAGCGTTTTTCGACGGCTTTTAGCTCAAACATAGCACCATCTGACAGGATCACGGGCGCAGCATCAAGCCGCTGATTGTGGTGGCACTTCGCCAAACATTGCCCGCCCCGCCGAGGAAGCGTATCTATCGGCCAAGAATTTTCTGGCTGAGCATAGTTTACCTCTGATGAATGCTTCCGTTAACAGGACTGTCGATGCGGCGGGCCCCTCCGATGCGCGTCAATTTACAGTCGTTGCGTTGGTCGGTGGCGGGCATTTTATCAGCCATTTTTACGTTCTTTGCCTCGCCTCGTTGCTGCCGGCGATGGCGGTTGACCTTCAGGTCGGCTACGCCGAGCTTGGCCTGATCACGACGGCCTTTTTTGCCGCAGCGGCGCTGGTTCAGATGCCGGTCGGCATGCTGGTTGACCGGTTTGGCGCTCGGCGGATGCTGCTTGCCGGCGTTACCCTGACCTCGGGCGCGGTGATGCTTAGCGGTTTTGCCCCCTCCTACCTGGCTATTGTTGGTCTTTTCCTCGTGGCCGGCATCGGCAACAGCGTATTTCACCCCTGTGATTATGTCGTGATTTCGTCATCTGTGCGTGAGAGCAGGCTGGGCAAGGCGTTCAGCTTTCACAGCTTTTGCGGAACTGCGGGTTTTGCCGTAGCGCCGGTCGCGATGGCGGCAATGGCAAGCCAGTTTGGCTGGCGGGGGGCCTTGGTAGGGGCGGGGTCGGCCGGGTTGGTTCTGGCGGTGGCAGTGTTATTGGCACAGGGCATTCTGCGCGACGACACCGAACGGAAGAAAAAGGCGCCGGGCCAGCTGACCCGCACCTGGAAGGCTTTGATGTCACGACGCGTCATTGGCCACTTCATCTATTTTATGACCTCGTCCGCCGCAACCGGCGCGCTCGGCGCGTTTACCGTCGTCGTCATGATTGCCCATTACGGCGCCTCGGAAGAGGTCGCCGGCGCGGTATTGACGGCTTATCTCGGTGCCGCGGCGTTCGGTGTGATATTTGGCGGCATTCTGGCTGATCGCACGCAACGTCATGACCTCGTTCTGGTCATCACGATGGGCGGAGCGGCTGCCGTGACCGCGGCGGCGGCGACCGGGATGCTTGGATTCTGGCTATGTGCTCTTGCATTGACCCTGGCGGGTTTTGCCAAGGGCGTCGTCATGCCGTCGCGTGACCTGATGGTCCGGCAGGATGCCCCTGCAGGGCTGCTGGGCGCGGTGGTGGCCTTTACCACGATTGGTTTCACGGTCGGCAATGGCAGTGCGCCGGCGATTGCCGGGTGGATGGTCGATAGCGGTGAGCCTCTCTACGTATTCTGGCTGGCAGCGGCGCTGACCTTTGTCTCGATTGGCAGCGTCGTGGTTGCCCGGCGTGGGCCGCCGGCACTAAAAAGCAAACCTGAAACAGCTCCATGAGACTGACGATTCTTCCATCAGTGAAGTATTGTCTCCGGAAATGCGCAGGAATTTCTCTGCGCTTGGTAAGCGATGGATAGCCTGTTGAACACCGGAAACAAACTTTCATGGCGTCAGGCGGTTATATCCGTCGACCAGTTTTCCCGTCTCGATATCGAGGAAATCTTTGCCCTCGCCGATCGCCTGGCGGTCGGGCGTACCATGCCGCTTTCCGGTAAAAGCCTCGTCAATCTGTTCTATGAGCCGTCGACCCGGACATCATCCAGTTTCTATGCGGCGATGACCCGCCTCGGCGGCACCGTCATCCCAATCAATGAGGTCAATTATTCGTCTGTCACCAAGGGCGAGTCGCTGGAAGACACCATCCGGACGCTTGAATGCTATGCCGATGCAATTGTCATGCGCCATTTTGATGATGACGCGAGCGAACGGGCGGCGGCTGTCGCTTCTGTGCCGGTGATTAATGCGGGTAGCGGCGCCGCCGAGCATCCCACCCAGGCTCTACTTGATCTCTATACCATCCAGAAAGAACGCGGATGGGTCGATGGGCTGACCGTAACGATGATGGGCGATCTGAAATATGGCCGGACGGTTCATAGCCTGACCAAGCTGCTGAGGCTTTATAACACCAAGCTGCGCTTCGTCAGCCCGAAGGATCTATGCATGCCGCCGGAATATCTGGCGCCGGGCGATGAGCAGTTTGGCGATCTCGATGAGGTGATTGAAGACACCGACGTCCTTTATGTAACGCGCGTTCAAAAAGAGCGATTGTCGGAGTCGATTGCGATCGACGCGTCCTTTTCCGTCGATTTTTCCTATGCCGTGACGCCCGACCACATGAAGCGCGCCAAAGACAACATGGTGCTGATGCATCCCCTGCCACGGGTCGGCGAAATTCCGACGGAACTGGATTCCGAT
>JBLHKG010000048.1:0-8816 GCA_047619835.1 Alphaproteobacteria bacterium | reverse complement strand
GCTGGGTCGAGACCAGCATGGAGGCTGCCGCGCCGTCAAGTGGAAGGCGCCTGGGTCAACAATGAAATAATTTCTCCGACCGATATGAAATCGATCAGCAGCCCCCATTGCTCACATCAGCCACCAGCGTCAGCGTTCGGGGCAACCATAGAGGTGATTTTTATAATTTTTCAAAACCTCTCGAACGCGTGGAGACAGATGATCCGGCTTTAGAGTCGCTATACCGCTTACCGCCGCCATGCCCAGCTGATTTCAGCTTCAAATATCAGCTCGCTCCCGTCGGGTTCCGGGATCAGATGCTCGACATCGATGCCGCACACTCTCCCCTGTACAAACAGAAACAATGGCTAGATTGAACACGGTTTTTGCCGGGAGTTACGGGATTTTGTCCCCCCGCGGTTAATTTAGAAAAATTTAAGGATTAACCTGTAAAACCACCGCCAAGATTTCGAGTCATACGTCGCAAACGTTCGCATGTCTGTTTTCAGGTTTGGATGTTTGAATCGATCGAGTGATCAGTCGCGTCCTGTAATTTGTCCCGACCAACCGCTTCTATCAACCAAGGAGATTTCTATGAAGAAAATGTTGTTTTGTGGCCTGGCGCCCGTCGCCCTTCTCGCCCTGACCCTGTCTCAGGCAAATGCCGCCGGCGAACATATCGCGCCGATGCAGGAGGTCGCCAAGACCAAGGTTGCCGCCTGGCTCAAAAGCGCTGTCGTTATCGATGCCATTAAGGCCCAGAATGTTAAAAATGCCGCGCTCGCAGAGCCCGAAATCATCAAGATGGACAAAATCTGGCGCGCCGAAGTGAAAGCGAGTGGCGGCAGTCTCACCAAATCGGTTCTCGCCAATGCGCTGTCGTCATATCTCAAAAAGGTGAAGGCGGACTCGAAGGGCCTCTATACCGAGATCTTCGTGATGGACGATAAGGGCCTCAATGTCGGCCAGAGCGATATGACATCGGATTACTGGCAGGGTGACGAAGCGAAGTGGCAGAAAACCTACAAGGTCGGTCCGCAGGCCGTCCATATCGGCAAGGTAAAAACCGACGAATCCACTCAGACCCTGCAGTCGCAGCTCAGCCTGCCGGTTACCGATCCCGCCAGCGGCAAGGTCATCGGCGCCGTCACAGTGGGCGTGAATGTCGAGAAACTGGGCGGCTGACAACGTACCCATGGTTTCACCTGTTGCGCCAAATATTCAATCTATTAGGGGAATAGGATCATGAGCTGGTTCAAAAATTCTGAAAAGAATTCATCGATAGTTGGGACAGCCCAGGATCTCCCCAATTTGGATATTGGCGGCACTGACGCCGCTCGGCGCATCAGGTGGGGCGTGGGACGGAAATCGGCGATCGTTCTGGCGGGCGCCGTTTGCGCCTGTTTCGTCGTTCAGCTTGGTATTCAGACCAAGACGACATGGGACCGTGCGCTTGATCGGTCGGTTTCCCGCTATGTTGCGATGTCCGAACTGCTGGCTTCCCAGATCAGCGGTTCAATGCGCTGGAAAAAATCAGAAATTGTCGGTCAGGCATACGCGAAGCTCGCTGCCGATCCACTTTCGGATCTGTCGAATCTCTCCGCTGATCATGTCGACGGCCAACAGGTCAATCAGTTTCAGTCGGATAGTTTGATAAAAACCGACCTGTCCACCATTAAGCGTTTTGCGGCGGACGCTGCCGGCCCCGCGACGCGCGTGGAAATTACCGGAACCCACATCGTCGTCGTGGCGCCGGTCTTAGGCAGCAAGGGAAAGCTGGTCGGTACCTTGACCACAGCATGGACGCTCCAGCACATTGAGCAGAGCGTCAGGAGTGCGATTATCGACCAATTGATCGTTGCCACCATCATCCTGTTGAGTCTCGTGGCAATGCTCGTTTTCTTCCTCGGTCGAACTGTGGGAAAGCCGCTACGCAACATAACGACAACGATGGCGAACATTACCGGTGGCGATCTTGAAACCGAAGTTCCCTATCTCTCCCGAAAGGATGAAATAGGACTGATCGCCAGTTCGGTTCATGTCTTCAAGGAGAGCCTGATTGAGAATACGCGCCTTGTCGCCGAACGGCAGGCGAGCGAGCTGAAGGCACAGGAAGAAGAGATGGAGAGGGTGGAGGTGGAACGCGCGGAAGCCAAACAATTGGCTGCACAGAAAGAGCAGGCGGTGGAAGAGGCGCGTCGGCGCGAGGCTGAAATGGAAGAGATCATCGGGGTGTTTGACCGGGAAGTCTCGACCGTCCTCGAGTCCGTCAAATTGGCGACCAGCGAAATGCGTGGTTCTGCTCAGGCGATGGCTGACATCGCCGAACAGACCAGTCACAAATCGGCGAGTGTTTCGGCCGCAACCGAGGAAGCGTCTACCAACATGCAGACGGTCGCCAGTGCGGCTGAGGAACTTTCCGCGTCCGTCGAGGAGATCAGCCGTCGGGTTTCTGAAAGCACCACGATCGCCCGGAGCGCGGTTTCGGAAGCAAGTGCAACCAACGAAAAAATTCAGGGGCTTGCCGAAGCCGCCCAGAAGATCGGCGAAGTGGTAAATCTGATCAACGACATTGCGTCGCAGACCAACCTGCTGGCGCTTAACGCAACCATCGAAGCAGCGCGCGCTGGCGATGCCGGCAAGGGTTTTGCGGTGGTTGCCTCCGAGGTCAAGTCACTGGCCACGCAAACCGCCAAGGCGACAGAGGACATCGGCAATCAGATCGCCCAGATACAGAATGCAACCGGCGAGGCCGTGACGGCAATCGAGGGCATCTCGACCGTAATTGGACAGGTCAATGAAATTTCAACCTCCATCGCGTCGGCCGTGGAACAACAGGGAGCCTCGACCCGCGAGATCGCGATGAGCGTAAATCAGGCGGCTCAAGGGACGCAGCAGGTCACTGGCAACATTACCGAGGTCAGCGAGGCGGCTTCGCAAACCGGCACTGCCGCCGCAAAGGTCCTCAATGCGGCTGACGATCTTGCCACGCAGGGCGACAGGCTCCGCAGCCAGATCGACGGTTTCCTGCATTCGATCCGCGCTGCATAACGAGAAATCCAATCCGGTTAATCCGGTCGCGGCGCCGATTAACCGCTATTTGTTCTTGCCCGATAGACCGACCATCGCCTTCATCTTTTTCATCATCAGCGGCACGATGGTGGTCGAGGCCGACCGGTCGCCAGATGCCAGAACGGTCTCAGTCTTCTTAATGTCTTAGAGTGTTGTGGCCGGCGCGGTGTGCCACACGCCGATCACAGTGGAGCGCGGATCAATCGAGCCCAGCCACTGGAATTTTCTCGGATCGAACTTCGCCTTGCGCAACAGTGGCGCCAACAATGAATTCGATAGAAGCTGGGCGAGACCGTGCCGTCGCGGGGCGCCGCGTTCTGGACGTAGGACGCCGCCTTGACGCCCGCCATGCCTTGTGTCGCAGTCAGCGCCCGGTTTCCCCGGCGCATGGTAAGCTGCTAATCTGGGCCTTGGTCGGAGGGATCCAGAACCCTCGGCCAGCCGCCGCCTTTCACTCGGGGAGGGATCACCATGCGAATCGCATCGACACGGGCCTTTGCCGGTGCAACGGCGCTTGTTGTTGCTGCTTTTGTCGCGCTTCAGCTTGCGCCGTCGGCATCGGCACAGACCGGTCCGGGCTGGGTCACTGTGCTCGATGGCAAGAACATGGGCGACTGGGACCGTGTCGGCAAAACCAACTGGCGGCTGGAGCGCGGTGCGGTCGTGGCCGATGGCAAGCCCAGCAAGGGTCCCGCCTTTCTCGTCTCCAGAAAACGCTACCGGAATTTTCAGATTTATGTCGAGTTCTGGTCGGGCCACAACGCCAATAGCGGGATATTTATTCGTTGCCAGGATCCCGAAAAAATCGATCCGAGACGCTGTTACGAGGTCAATATTTATGATCAGCGCCGGGACCCGACCTATGGTACCGGCGCGGTGACGCATTTTGTCGAGGTCATCCCGATGCCGAAGGCCGGCGGCAGGTGGAACACGCTGGAAATTACCGCCAGAGGACGACATCTGGTTGTTGTGCTAAACGGGAAAAAGACGGTCGATTTCCGGAACAATATGTTCCAGTCTGGGCCGTTCGCCCTTCAGCATGGCGGCGGCGTGATGAAGTTCCGCAAAATCGCCATCAAGCAGCTGCTGTGACCGGCGCGGCGCGGCGCATCAGCACGTATTTTCATCTTTAACTTTCCGAGGCGTCACAATGCCCGATAACACAACAACATCCGTCCCGCAAACCACGCCCGCGGTGCGCAGTGCGCCGACGCCGGAACAGCTCGCGCTCAGGCGGCGTTTTCCAACGGCGCAGGATATGCGCGCCCGTGCGCGCAAGCGGCTGCCGAATTTCGCCTTCGAATATGTCGATGGCGGGGCCGGCGGGGCCGATAACGGGATCGCGCGCAACTGGGGCGCATTCGATTCGATCGAGATGATGCCGCGTTACGGCAATGTGGTGACGCCGCCGCCGACGGATATGAATTTGTTCGGCAAATCCTATTCGGCGCCGGTCGGGATTTCGCCGATAGGCGGGCCGGGCACCGGGTTTCCTGGCGCCGAGACCTATATGGCGACAGCGGCGCAGGCGGCGAGGGTTCCCTATACGCTGGGCGTGCTGTCGGCCATTACCATGGACCGCGCAATGGAGCTCGCGCCTGACGTTGCCTGGCTGCAGCTCTACCGGTTCTCCAACGACGAACATCGAATTGGGCTGGACCTGGTCCGCCGGGCGACCGAGGCCGGAATAAACGCGCTGGTGCTGACCTGGGACACGCCGGTGCGCACCACGCGCCCCCGCGAAGTCAAAAGCGGCATCATGAATCCGTTCAAGCTGAACAATCGTCTGCGGCTCGACGCGCTGTCATCGCCGCCCTGGCTGTATTCGATGATCCGTAACGGCATTCCCCGCTTCGTTAATCTCCGGCCCTATATGAACGGCCAGACGAGCCTTGAGGACGCGGCGGCTTTCATGCGTCGCGAACAGGGCGGCGCGTTTACCTGGGACGAAATCGCCCGCTATCGCGACGCCTGGAAGGGCCCGCTGGTGATCAAGGGCGTGCTGCATCCCGAGGACGCGGAACGGCTGGTTTCCCTCGGCGTCGACGGGATGTTCGTCACCAACCACGGCGGGCGTCAGATAGAGGCCCTGCCGGCATCGATTGATGCCTTGCCTGCTGTCGCCGCTGCGGTCGGCGGCAAGGCGGCCATCATCGTCGATAGCGGCGTGCGGTCGGGTGTCGATGTCGCGCGCGCGGTAGCGCTGGGCGCCGATGCTGCGTTTGCCGGCAAGGCATTCCTGTGGAGTCTCGGGGCGCTCGGCGGGCGCGGTCCGGCCCATATGATAGATCTCTTCAAGGCCGAGCTGAGCGCGACACTGGGTCAGCTCGGCTGCCGCACGGTGGCCGAGCTTCGCGCCGTCAAAAGGCGCCATCCCGGTGCCTGGAATCCGGAAGATTTCGTGGTGTAGCGCTTACTGGCTGATCTTCTGCGAGGCGGCCTCCTCTCGCGCATTGACCGCCTCACGCCGGGCGATATAGGTCGATGAGCCGGCGATAACCGCGCCGCCGATCCATACCCAGATGACCGGCACCTCGCCAAAGACCGCGAAGCCGATCAGCGCGGCGATTGGCAGGCGCAGATAGCTTAACGCCAGCACATAGGACGCATCCGCCGCGGCGAAGGCGCGCGTCATCGCCCGCTGGGTCATGATACCGGCGCCGCCGACTGCTACCAGCCACCCGAGTTGCGTTAGCGTGGGCGTCTTCCAGAAAATGATCGCCGGGATAATCGATAGCGGCAGAATGAACAGCGTGTGATAGAGGGCGATGGTGTCCGATTGTTCCGTTCTGGTCAGCGTCTTGACGATTATCGTGTTGCAGGTCTGGAAGCAGACGCCGCCCAATACCATGAGCATACCGACATTGAGTGTCGCGAATCCTGGCCGGACGATGATCAGCATGCCGATAAACCCGACAGCGATCGCTGACCAGCGCCGTGCGCGGGCGACCTCATGCAGAAACAGGACGGCGGCGATGGTGCCCATGATCGGGCGGGTGAAGGTGATCGAGACCAGATCGGCCAGCGGCATCATCGTGGCGGCCCAGAAATAGAGCGTCGTTACAAAGAAGGCGAGGCTGCCCCGGATTGCAAGCAATCCTATTTTCCTGGTGCGCATCTGCGAGATGCCGCGCCGGATCAGCCACGGCACCATAAAAACGATGCCGAACAGGCTGCGGAACATGACCGCTTCGAACACGTGAAGGTCGGGCGTGACCTGACGCACTGACGTGATAGTCGCGGTAAAGAGGACGCCCGCCAGAGTGATCCAGAAAGCGGCACGAACGGGAGCAGAAAATTCGGTCTGGCCGGGGGGGCGCCCGAAGCGGAAAATCATTAGCCTTTATACGGCATTATCCGATGGCGGGGAATTATGCCGGGACGAGCGTCCCCGGCTTGTTCGAGGGGAGCTGGTTCTTCTTTTTTACGATTGTTTTTAATCAATAAAAACAAAGCATTAATATTTTAGTTGATAATGAGTATTATTTGCAGTAAAGCTTGAATTGCATTGTAGGGAGTGTTGCCTGGCTTGGTTATCGGGGCACTTCACCATCGGTGCGGATGCGCTGGATTACAATCGAGTAAGCAACTAAAATATCGTAGGAGATATTGAAAAATGAAAATTAACCTGGATCAAGTCCAGGGATTTGTCCGGATGAGCGCGTTCGCAATGGCGTTTGTGCCAGTGGCCGGCATTTCTGTAGCGACCGTCGAGGCGGCGGAGGTCAACATCTATTCCTACCGCCAGGAAGCCTTGATCAAACCGCAGCTTGAAGCCTTCAAGAAGGCGACCGGCATTTCCTATAACCTGATTACGGGATCGGCGAGTGGTCTGCTGCAGCGCCTCAAGAATGAGGGGATGAACAGCCCGGCGGATATGCTGTTCACGGTCGATGCCGGACGGCTGTATCGCGCCCGCGATATGGGGCTGCTGCAAAGAGTGCGTTCAAAGACTCTCGAATCGATCATTCCGGCGCGTTTCCGCGACCCGGAGGGTTACTGGTTCGGCCTTGGGATCCGCGCCCGCGCGATATTCTACAGCGTCGATCGCGTAAAGCCGTCGGAACTCAGTACGTATGAGGACCTGACGAGCGCGAAATGGAAAGGCAGAATCCTTATTCGTTCGTCGGGCAATATCTATAACCAGTCGCTTATGGCGTCGCTGATCCATCATCACGGCAAGCAAAAGGCGGAGGCCTGGGCAAAAGGCATCGTCGCCAATCTGGCGCGCAAGCCGCAGGGTGGCGATAGCAATCAGATCAAGGGGGTCGCCGCCGGTGAAGGCGATGTCGCGATTGCCAATAATTATTACTATGCGCGGATGCTGGCTTCGCAGAAGACGAAAGACAAAAAGGTGGTATCCAAGGTTGGCGTGTTCTGGCCCAACCAGAAGGATCGTGGCACCCATGTGAATGTCAGCGGCGCCGCGATTACCAAGGGCGCCAAAAACAAGGCAAGTGCGATCAAACTTCTTGAATTTCTGGTCGGACCCGAAGCGCAGAAAATCTATGCAGAGGTTGGATATGAATTTCCCGTCCGCGATAAAGTCGGACTGGGACCGATCGTCGCGAAGATGAGCCGGTTCAAAATGGATTCGATGCCGCTACGGGTGCTTGGCGAAAACAATGCTGAGGCGGTTCGGATTTTCGATCGGGTTGGCTGGCGATGATTGGACGCGCAGCATTGCGCAATTAAAAAAGGCGGGCCAAATGGCCCGCCTTTTTCGGTCTCGTCAGAAACTATAGATCAGGATCAGGCTGCAGCGCGGATTGCGGTCTTGTTGACCCCGTCCTCGACATGCGCTTCGAACTGTTTGAAATTGTCCTCGAACTGCTTGGCCAGATGCTGGGCCGTGCTGTCATAGGAGCCCTTGTCCTTCCAGGTGTTGCGGGGGGCCAGCACTTCGCTGGGCACATCCGGGCAGCCTTCGGGAACCTGTAGGCCGAAATTCGGATCCTGTACCGTACCGACCGATGCCAGCTTTCCATTAATCGCGGCGCGCACCATGGCACGGGTATGGGAAATCTTGAACCGTTCGCCGACACCGTATCCACCGCCGCTCCAGCCGGTATTGACCAGCCAGCATTTCGAACCGTGTTTGGCAATCCGTTCACCGAGCAGTTTGGCATAGACGGTCGGGTGGCGCGGCAGGAATGGCGCGCCGAAACAGGTGGAGAAGGTCGCCTCCGCACCCGCCGTCATGCCGCGCTCGGTGCCGGCCACTTTCGCCGTATAGCCTGACAGGAAGTGATACATCGCCTGCTCGGCGGTTAGCTTGCTGATCGGCGGCAACACGCCAAACGCGTCGGCGGTCAGCATGATGATATTGTCGGGATGGCCGCCCATGCCGGTGGCACTGATATTGTCGAGATAGCTCAGCGGATAGGATGACCGCGCGTTTTCTGCCAGCGATCCGTCGTAAAAATCGGGCATCCGGGTCATGGGGTCGAGCACGACATTCTCGAGGATGGTGCCGAAGCGCCGCGAAGCGGCATAAATTTCCGGCTCGGCCTCGGCCGACAGGTTGATGGTCTTGGCGTAGCAGCCGCCTTCGAAATTGAACACGCCGTTATCCGACCAGCCGGTCTCGTCATCGCCGACCAGCGTACGGGATGAATCCGACGACAGGGTCGTTTTTCCGGTGCCCGACAGGCCGAAGAAGATCGCCGTGTCGCCTTTGGGCCCCTGATTGGCGGAGCAATGCATCGTCATGACGCCCAGCGCCGGCAAAATCCAGTTCATCACGCCGAAGATGCTCTTTTTGA
>JBLHKG010000047.1:0-8876 GCA_047619835.1 Alphaproteobacteria bacterium | reverse complement strand
GGCTGCTCGTCTTGCCCACCGGCCGACGCGCTTGCCGGTGAACTGGCGAAGCGCGACGACGTGCTGCCGCTCTCGTTCCATGTCGATTACTGGGACTATCTTGGCTGGAAGGATCCGTTCTCGAGCGGGGAAAACACCAACCGGCAGCGCGAGTATCGCGGCAAGTTCGGGCTTCGCTATGTCTATACCCCGCAGATGGTGATCGGCGGCGTACGCGAGGCGGTGGGATCGCATCGCGGCAAAATTTTGCGAGCCATCGAACAGGTCCGCAGCCGTCCGCAGGTGCCGGTGACCATCGGCCATCCCGACAAAAAAACGGCTTTGGTGACCATCGCGGCGGGGCGGACTCCCGCGGGTGCCGCGAACGTCTGGTTGTTCGCCTACGACAAAAGCCACACTACCGAAATCCAGCGCGGCGAAAATGGCGGCGTCAAGCTGACCAATACCAATGTGGTGCGGGCCATCCGCCCGATCGGCAAGTGGGATGGCAAGAAGACGGAGATCAGCGTACCGATCACGATGCTCGGCATCGACAATCAGGATGGCTGCGCCATCGTCGTTCAGGATAGTCGTACCGGCGCGATTCTCGGTGCTACCGATTTCCCGCTGATGAAGAAGGGAACCTGACGCTTCGGGCTGGTCCCCAATAATGACCTTATCCTTGAAAAAAAAGGGCGGCACCACTGGTGCCGCCCTTAATATTTCCGGATCCTTGATCAGGCTATTTCGCGCACTCCACCCGACCAGGCGTGGTTTTGGGGCCTTCCCACCAGATGTTGCAGTTCATGCCGACCTTGACGGCCTTGGACTTGGCTTTCTTGCCGTCGATCTTGACCGCGGTGTAGCGACCCCGCATCCGCGCCTTCTGGGCCTTGCCCTTGCCGTCGATCTTGAACGAGAAGCGGCCTTTCTTGCCGGTCTTCGTCACCATGCCGACGACCTTGATCCAGTTGACCTTGCGCAGTTTGGATTTCGGCTTTTTCAGGATGGCGGCATAACGCTTGAACAAATGTTTCGGCGTCTTGGCGAGGTCCTTGACCAGCTGTTCGACTTCCTCGCCGCTTGCGGCGCTGACCAGCAGTCTCAGCTTCTTTGCTTCCGCCTTGTAACGCGGGTCGTTATGTGCCGCCATGAAGGCCGTCCGCAGCGCCTTCAGCCGGGCCGCCGGGAGGCCGGGAGGGGCGGCAAAGGGGCGAGCCATGAAGAACGGCGCTTCCATCATCTTGATCAGCGCGAGATCATCGTCGTTCTTGACGAGTTCGCGCGCGGTCGGCACGTTGGGGAATTCCGGCAGGCGCGTCACGGTCGCGAACTGCATTACGATCCGCACCGGCGAATTCGGCTTGAGCCACGCCGGGTTTGCCGTTTTCATCGAGGAATATCCGACCATGCGGGCATCCATCTCACCGCGGTCGACGGCGAGATACAGCGTATTCCCGCCGGGATAGCCGCGCACCACCTGGGCGTTGATATTGTAAACCGCGCGAAGCACGACCGGTATGTCATGGCCGTCGGAGCCGGGACCGGTCGCTGCGAAATTGATCAGCTTGCCGTTCTTCTGCATGTCGGCGAAGCTTTTGACGCCCGTGTCCTTGCGTATTGCCAGTACATAGGCTTCGCCCTTGTAGCTGGACGAGGAACCGAGCCACCCCAGTTTGAGCGGATCGTACCGGATCGCCTTGTGATCGCTCGACAGGGCGTAGAGCGCCGCGCTGCGCGCAAAGGTGCCGAACTCGATCCCGGTCTTGGGCGAGATGTTATAAAGATGATTGACGACCTTGAGGCCACCCGCGCCCGGCCGGTTGACGGCCACGACGTTGGGTTTGCCCGGTAGATATTTGCTGATATGGCGGGCGAGCTGGCGGCCGTACCGGTCGTAACCGCCGCCGGCGCCGTAGCCGATCAGAACGCGGATGGTTTGGCCCTCGAACATTTCCTTGGCACTGGCAGCACCGGTGATGGGCGCCGATATTGCCGCAAAGCCAAGCGCGGCTGCTGCGGATATGCCTGCTACACGAAGAATTTTTCTCATAATTACCTCCCTATATTTGTGTCATGACCGATTTCTTCCGAGCCGTGCCATGAGAGTTAATGGAGCGAGCATATAACCAGGAAGGATGCAAAGGAAACGGATAATACGCCTCAATCCAGTAACACTCATCCATGGCTGGATCGGGAAACCGGTCGGCGCCACCAATTCACGCTGACAAAGACGACCGACTTCTGCTTTCGGGGGCCGCTCGGGCCTGTCCGGAGGGTGGTCAGAACAGCCGAGTCTGACCCGGAGCGGACATCGGTGGGCCTGATGAACATCGTTATCCGATGCTCCGCTTTCCGTCGCCTCCGCCATTTCTCCCCCTTAAGTCCCGAAAATCCCCCGTATCTAAACCTTGGTTTCTCACAATGAAGAAACTCGCCTAAAGTTAGACCTTAGCAGGGCTAGTCAGATCAGTTTCCGTAAAGGTTCATCCATGAAATTTGTCGGGGCAATCCTTTCTATTTGTATCGGTGGAGCGGCGTTGATCTTCATTGGTACGAACGACGACCTTGGCTTGCGACCCAACCAGGCCGCTTTGACCGGACCTGAAGCGCAGGCTTTGGCATCAAGAGGCTGGGAACTGATCAGGATGGGCGAGAAACATATATCGAGGGAACGCACAGATCCGGCGCGCGAGGCCTATGAGGAAGGGCTCAAGATTTTCGACCGACTTGGCGACCTAAGAGGCCGAGGGTATGCATTAAGAGGGTTGGGTGCCCTCAACAGGAATCTGGGCCACCACGAAGATGCGCGAACTAATTTAACGACTGCTCGGGATCTGTTTGTAAGAGCGAAAGACGGGGCTGGCGAGGCAAATGCGCTCTATGGTCTGGCCGAGCTCGAACGCTCGGTCGGAAATTACTCGGACGCGAAAGTGGCTTACTCCGAGGCTCTTGAACTCTTGGTCCGGCTAAAGAGTCCGGAAGGAGAAGCATTTATCCTTTTGGGATTTGGCATCCTTGAAATGGTGCAGCACCGGTCCGACTCGGCACTGCAAAAATTCGACCGAGCAGTAAAATTATTTCAGAAGTTAGAAAACCCTATCGGTCTTGCAGACGCGCTTTATTCACGTGGCGAATCTCTGGCGCGGACGGGGCGATACGACGCCGCAAGAGAGGACTTCCAGCAGGCAATAAAAAATTCTCGGGAGGCCGGGACTCTCATGGGGCAAGGGAACGCATTGATCGGGTTGGGAGAGCTCGAACGTAAGATCAAGCGTCACATCCATGCGAAAAAGGCATACGCCGACGCGCTGAAAATCTATCAGGAATTGAACCATCTCCTCGGGGAGGCGAACGCCTATATGGGGCTGGGCAGTATCGAAAAGATACTTGGCCGTACTGAACTTGCCGGGTGGCATTATCGCCATGCGGCGCAAATTTTTGAAAAAATCGGAGACCGGAAGATGAGTGACAGCGCTAATGCGACTGCACGGGTTCTACTCAGGAAATGAATTCGATTGATTTTGAAGATTGCCTCCCACTCTACCACGACGCGCTGAGCATCGAACGTGTTGCCTTGATACCTGAGCGTATCCCTACCTGATTTGACGGCCTCCGAATCTTCTGCAATTGGCTAAAAAGCGAACTCTTGGGCTCAGTTTTTGATGTCCGTTCCCAAGGGCGGAGGAGACCTCCCCGAGGTCGGCACCGTACCGACCGGGTCTCACTCTCAGGCGCTAAACCCCTTCGACATGATGTCGGACATCCGGCGCACGAAGGCGGTCGGGTCGGGCAGGGTTTCGCCTTCCAGAATGCGCGCCTGATCGAGCAGCAACCAGGCGGCGTCGCCGAGCTTCGTGCCTGCGCCGTCCTCGCCGACGATCCCGGCCAGCGCGGTGACCAGCGGGTGGGTCGGGTTGACCTCCAGCACGCGGGTGATGGTCTCGTCGAGCTGCTGGTTGGCCTTTAACAGCCGCGCCAGCCTGATATCGATATCGCCCTCGTCGGACACCAGACACACCGGACTGTCGGTCAGCCGGTCGGACACGCGGACATCCTTGACCGCCTCGCCGAGTTCCAGCTTCACCATGGCGATCAGCGCATCGACGCCGGCCGGGGTTTCCGGTTTGTCATCGTCTGACTCTTTCGAATCCTCACCGTCACCGGTGGCCTTGTCCTTGCCGATGCCGGACAGATCGGCGCCGGCGCGTGTGGCAGATTTGAAAGCTTTGCCATCAAACTCGCCGATGGTCGGCACCCAGAACTCATCGACCGGGTCGGTCATCAGCAGAACCTCGACGCCGCGCGCGCGGAATCCTTCTAGCTGCGGGCTTTTGGCGAGCGCGCCAATCTCGTCGCCGGTGATGTAGTAAATCGCGTCCTGGCCGTCCTTCATGCGTTCGACATAGCCGGGCAGATCGACCAGACCGTCGCCCTGGGTCGAGTGGAACCGGGTCAGCGCCAGCAGCGCCTCGCGATGTTCGAAATCCTCGTAGAGCCCTTCTTTCAGAACCGGACCAAACGCCTCCCAGAAAGTCGCGTATTCCTCGGGCTTCTTCTCGGCCTTCTTTTTCAGCTCGCCCAGCACCCGGCGGATCAGCGCGGTGCGGATGCGCGACAGCGTCGGGTTTTGCTGCAGCATCTCGCGGCTGACATTGAGCGGCAGATCCTCCGAATCCACCAGCCCGCGCAGGAAACGCAGCCAGCGCGGCGCCAGCTCTTCGCATTTGTCGGTAATGAACACGCGCCGGACATAAAGCTTGAGATGCTGTTCGCGGTCCGGCGAAAAGATATCCATCGGCCGCTGCGTCGGAACAAACAGCAGGCCAGTATATTCAATCTTGCCTTCGGCGCGCCAGTGGAGGGTCAGCCACGGCTCGTCATAGACATGCCCGACATCGCGATAGAACTCGGTATATTGCTCCGCGGTGATATCTTTTTTGGCCCGTGTCCAGAGCGCCGACGCCTTGTTGATTGTCGTGGCTTCGCCGTCCTCGACGATCTGGATCGGCAGTGAGATATGGTCCGAATAGGTGGAAACGATATGGCGCAGCCGCGCGGGTTCAAGAAATTCGAGCGCATCTTTTTTGAGGAAAATTCTGATTTCCGTGCCGCGCGACTCTTTTTCGCCCTCGGCGATGGTGAATTCGCCCGCGCCATCCGAACTCCAGCGCCAGGCGGCGTCCTCGCCGGCGCGGCGGCTGGTGACCTCAACCTTGTCGGCGATCATGAAGCAGGAATAGAAACCGACACCGAACTGACCGATCAGCGCGACATCCTTTTTGTCGTCGCCGGTCAGCTGGTCGAAGAACGCCGTCGAGCCGGACCGGGCGATGGTGCCGAGATCCTCGATCAGCGACTCGCGGTTCATGCCGACGCCGTTATCGGTGACGGTCAGCGTCTTCGCCTTCTTGTCGGCGGTCAGCGTGACGCGGAATTCAGCGTCGTCCTTGGTCAGCGACGGATCAGTGATGGCGAGATAGCGCAGCCGATCACAGGCATCGGACGCGTTCGAGATCAGTTCGCGCAGGAAGATCTGCCGGTCGCTGTATAGCGAGCTGGCGACGATTTTCAGTATCTTGCCGACTTCGGTTTCGAATCGAAGTGTTTCTTCGGCCATCGGTGATATCTCCCGTTCAAATTTGCCCCAATGGGCTCAAGTCATTTGGATTGCGCGTGAATATGGTTTCGCGGACCGGGATTCGCAACCCTTTCCGAAAACTGTTCTGACGCTTGCAAGCTGCGCGCTGGCGGGTGATGCTTCGACCATGGCCGCACCGGACAATATGCCCCGCGTAACCCCCAGAGTTACGGCGGTTTTGGGGCCGACCAACACCGGCAAGACATATCTCGCCATCGAGCGCATGCTTGGGCATCGCACGGGCATGATCGGCTTCCCCCTGCGGCTGCTTGCCCGCGAAAACTACGATCGGGTGGTCGGAATCGTCGGCGCGCGGAATGTCGCGCTGGTCACGGGTGAGGAAAAGATCATCCCGCCGACCGCGCGTTATTTCCTGTGTACCGTTGAATCGATGCCGCTGGGCCGTCTGGTCGATTTTCTCGCCATCGACGAAGTCCAGCTTGCCGCTGATCCGGAGCGCGGTCACATCTTTACCGACCGTCTGCTGCATGCACGCGGACAGGTCGAGACCATGTTGCTCGGCGCCGAGACGGTCAAATCGATCATCCGCATCCTGGTGCCGGACGCGGAGTTCATCACCCGGCCCCGCTTTTCACAGCTGAGCTATACCGGCCCTGCCAAGTTAACCCGGCTCAAGCGGCGCTCTGCGATTGTCGCGTTCTCCGCCAATGATGTGTACGCCATCGCCGAGCAGGTGCGGCAGAGTCGCGGCGGCACCGCGGTGGTGCTTGGCGCGCTCAGCCCCCGCACCCGTAATTCGCAGGTCGAACTTTATCAGAATGGCGAGGTCGACTATCTGGTGGCGACCGATGCCATCGGCATGGGGCTGAACATGGATATCGGCCATGTCGCCTTCGCCCGGCTGAAGAAATTCGACGGCGCCCGCAACCGTCCGCTCCGGGCGCAGGAAATTGCACAGATAGCGGGCCGGGCCGGCCGGCATATGACGGATGGGACCTTCGGCACACTGGCCGAGATGGGTCCCCTCGGCCCCGAGATCGTGGAGGCTGTGGAGAACCATCAGTTCGACCCGGTGCGGAACGTCTGGTGGCGCAACAGCGCGCTCGATTTCCGGACCGTTCAGGGGTTGCTGAACAGTCTGAATGCGCCGCCCCCCAAGCCGATACTGCGGCGCGCCTATGAGGCAGACGATCACGCCGCGCTGCGTCACCTCATGGAAGATGCGGAGCTTGCCGGGCTGGCCAGCGGTCAGGAGGGGGTGAGGCTGTTATGGGAGGTCTGCCAGATCCCGGATTTCCGCAAGACCATGCCGGATATGCACCAGCGATTGCTGGCTCACGTCTTCCGCCAGCTCCGCCGGCTCGATGGCCGGCTGCCGGTCGATTGGGTGGCGAATCAGCTTTCGCGGCTCGATCGCGTCGATGGCGACATCGACACGCTGATGGCGCGGATCGCGCATACCCGGACCTGGACCTATATCTCGCACCGCGCCGACTGGCTCGATGACGCGGTGCATTGGCAGGAGCGCACGCGAGCGATCGAGGACCGCCTGTCAGATGCGCTGCACGAAGGGCTGACTCAGCGCTTTATCGACCGACGCAACGCCGCGCTCACGCGCTCGCGGGGCAAGGTCGGGCTTGAGGCGACACTCGATAGCGATAGTGGGGTGTTCATTGAAGGCGAACGCGTCGGCTGGCTTGATGGGCTTCGGTTTGTCGTCGACGACGACGCCTCCGGCGAGATGCGCCGGCTGATGGCTGTTGCTGCGCACCGCGCTCTGCAGGGTGAAATCAGTCGCCGGATTGCGGCGCTGTTGACCGCGCAGGATGATGCGTTCGCGCTCGATGTCGATGGCAGCGTGTCGTGGCGCGGCGCGCGGATCGGCGCTCTTGGTCGGGGCCGGGATATCCTGCTGCCGGTGCTGCACATTCCACCCAGTGAGCTGTTGCCGACCCATATGCGCGAACAGGCGGAGGCCCGGCTGCAGCGCTGGTTGGAGGCAGTTGCCGCCAAGCCGCTAGCCGCCTTGTACCGGCTTTCTGAAACCATACTCGCATCACCGGCGCGCGGCATTGCCTTCCAGCTGCGCGAAGGGCTTGGCTCGCTAATACGTGCTCGGGCAAAGGCACAGATCGCAGTGCTTCAGCCGACTGACCGCAAGGCGTTGAGGCAGGCTGGTGTGCGGCTCGGCGCGGAATATATCTATTTGCCGGCGTTGGTTAAACCCGCCGCCGTCCGGCTGCGGGTGATTCTGTGGGCGGTGTGGAACGAGACCGTGCCGATTGCAACGCCCTTGCCGGGCCTTGTGACAGTGCCGCTCGATGAGGCAGCTCCGGCGGGGTTTTATGCGATGATCGGATTTGTTGCCTGTGCCGGGCGGGCGATCCGGCTCGATATCTTCGACCGGCTGTCGGTGGAGCTGAAACGGCTTTCCCGGAAGGGCGCTTTTGCGCTGCCGCCTGATATCGCGCCGCTGCTGGGCCTCGGGAATGACGAGACGGCGGCGGTGATTATCGCGCTGGGTTACCGGCGCGCCAAGGATGGCGCAGGGTTCGAACCTCGCCCGCAGCGTCGGGGCGGGAAACCGGCAGGAGAGAGAAACGCAAAGCCTGTACGCCAACGGCCCCGCCGCACGACACAACCGGTGGAGGGCTCACCCTTCGCCGCGCTGGCGGCTTTGAGGCTGCCCTCTTGACCGAAGGCGCGATTCGGCTCGACAAGTGGCTGTGGCAAGCGCGGTTTTTTCGATCCCGCGCGCTGGCTGGCAAGCTGTGCAATGCTGGCCGGGTGCGGGTGGACGGCGTCAAAATAGAAAAGGCGCATTTTTCGGTGCGAATCGGGCTGGTTCTCACCTTCCCGCAGGAGCGCTGGATCAGGGTTGTCCGTGTGCTGGCCCTCGGAAGCCGGCGCGGACCGGCCTCAGAAGCGCAGATGCTTTATGAAGACCTTTCCGATCCCGAGCCAGTGCCCACCGTAGCGGGCGTCGAGACACGGGTTGGAATGGTGCCGGTCGAGCGGTATTCGCGAGGAATGAAGGACAAATGGTAAGGAATCCAAAATGCTGAACCGTATTCGCAGGCTTATGACCGGTGGATCGCCGCCGGCGCGGGAAGACCCCGCAGACGAGATGCGGCTGGCGGCAGCTGCGTTGCTGGTTGAGGTCGCGACCGTGGATGAAAATTTCGATTCGGACGAGCGCGCACGGATCCTTGGCTTTGTCACCGAACGTTTCAGCTTGTCGGATGACGACGCGGCGGCGTTGGTCGAGGCCGCGGAGCGGAAAGTCGATGACAGC
>JBLHKG010000046.1:0-8906 GCA_047619835.1 Alphaproteobacteria bacterium | reverse complement strand
TTTCCATGGCTGACGAATTTCACGCACCGGTTCTGATCATCGGTTCGGGCCCTGCCGGATACACGGCGGCGATCTATACTGCGCGGGCGAGCCTCTCGCCGATGCTGGTCACCGGCATGGAGCCTGGCGGCCAGATGACCATCACCACCGATGTCGAAAATTACCCCGGCTTTGCCGACGTCATTCA
Source organism: Alphaproteobacteria bacterium (assembly GCA_047619835.1). Classification (GTDB taxonomy): domain Bacteria; phylum Pseudomonadota; class Alphaproteobacteria; order MPNO01; family UBA2964; genus JAYOEY01. The sequence goes on along the minus strand of JBLHKG010000046.1, from coordinate 8,719 downwards.
GGGCCCCTGGCTGATGGAGCAGATGCAGCAGCAGGCCGCCAATGTCGGCACCAAAATGCACAATGATCTGATTGTCGATGTCGATTTTTCGGCCCGGCCGTTCCGCTGCACCGGCGATTCCGGCACGCTCTACACCGCCGATTGCGTGATCGTCACCACCGGCGCGCAAGCCCGCTGGCTCGGGCTTGAGACCGAAGAAAAATTCAAGGGCTTTGGCGTCTCGGCCTGCGCGACCTGCGACGGGTTCTTTTATCGCGGTAAGGAAGTCGCCGTGGTCGGCGGCGGCAATACGGCGGTCGAGGAAGCGCTTTATCTGACCAACCATGCGACCAGGGTCACGCTGATCCATCGCCGCGACGCATTGCGGTCCGAAAAAATCCTGCAGGAGCGGCTGTTCGCCCATGAGAAGATCGATGTAATCTGGGACAGCGCCATCCATGAAGTCGTGGGCGATACCGACCCGCTCGGCGTCACCGGCATCAGAATCCGCAATGTGAAGACCGACGCGATTACCGAGATGGCGGTCGACGGGCTGTTCATCGCCATCGGCCACGACCCGGCGACCAAGCTGTTCCGTGGACATCTCGACATCGATGGCGAGGGCTATATCAACACGGCGCCGGATTCCACCGCCACCAGCATCCCCGGCGTGTTCGCCGCCGGCGACGTGCAGGACAAGATCTATCGCCAGGCGGTGACCGCCGCCGGCACCGGCTGCATGGCGGCGCTCGAGGCGGAGAAATTCATCGCCGAACACTCGTAAACGGAGCGAGGTCAAGGCGCCGGCGGCGCGCAACACAAGGTGAGGACGGAACAGAATGGATTGGGACAAGCTCCGCATCTTTCACACCGTCGCCGAGGCCGGCAGCTTCACCCATGCGGGCGAGCGGCTGAACCTCACCCAATCCTCGGTCAGCCGCCAGATCAGCGCGCTGGAGGCGGATATCGGCGTGCCGCTGTTTTATCGCCACGCGCGGGGGCTCAACCTCACAGAATCCGGCGAGACGCTGTATCGCGCCGCGCAGGATGTGGCAGGCCGGGTGGCCAAGGCCGAATCGATGGTCACCGAATCGATGGAACGACCACGCGGGCCGCTGCGCATCACCACCACGGTGGCATTCGGCTCGATGTGGCTGACCGAGCGTCTCAAGGATTTTGTCGAGATGTATCCCGAGATCGAAGTCTCGCTGATTGTCCGCGAGGACGAGCTCAATCTGTCGATGCGCCAGGCCGATGTCGCGATCCGCCTCTCGGCGCCGCAACAGGCGGATTTGATCCAGCGTCATCTGTTCGATCTTCATCATGGCGCGTTCGCGTCGGCAGAATATCTGGAGCGGTACGGCATGCCGCATAGCATTGCGGATCTGGATGAGCACCGCCTGATCGCCTATGACGAAACGTACCATCACTCCTTTACCAATTTGAACTGGCTGCTGCGCGAGGGGCGCGCAGCGAGCAACCACAGACAACCCATTTTAAGGGTGAATAATCTCTTCGGTATCTACCGGGCGGCGGCGAGCGGCATGGGTATTGCCGCGCTACCCGATTATATGACCGGTCTCACCAGCGGGCTTATTCCCGTCCTGCCGGAACTCGAAGGACCGGTGCATCGCGCCTTTTTTGTTTATCCGGAAGAGATGAGAAATTCTCGCCGGGTCGCCGTTTTTCGTGATTTTTTGCTGCGCAGAATTGCAGAATCCCGTCGATAAACGACTGTTTTTTTTGATCTAACTTACTGTAATCATTGAAATTTAATAAAGGCATGCGTTTATTGCATGGCTGGAATGTTATATTTTATGTGGTATACCAGAGGTTAGCACCCTATATACACATCATCGAACGGCGGCACTTCAAGCGTATCGCGAAGTTGGCCACTGACAGATTTGGCGGTTGAGTGTATTTTAATTCATTTAACCGTGAGTAGTTTCCCGGCTTTCTCCTCCCTGGCCGGGATAAGAGTTCCGGGAGCGATCCCGGAAATGGGTCTTCGGATCCAACGTCTTCTAGACGTGAAGCCTCCCTGTTAAACTTTGCCCAGGAACCTCGGTTCCTGGGCTTTTTCTTTGCGCGGGCTTACCGCTCCCTACCTCCCCTTGAAAACTGCCGCCCGGCCCTCGCGGTGAGCGTTCAACCCTTCATCGACGTCTTCCGACCATTCGAGCGCCTCACGAAGCTCGTCCGACAGGGCGCGCGCCTCAGCGAAGCCCGGTTCGCGGCGGGTACGCAGGATGCGCTTTGCCCCGCGTGTCGCCAGCGGGCCGTTGGTGCCGATGGTCAGCGCCATGGCGTGTGCCGCGTCTTTCAACGCTGCCCGTGGATGCAGCGCCTGCACCAGCCCGATGCGCTCCATCTCGGCGGCATTGATCTGGCGTCCGGTGCCGATCAGCTCCAGCGCGCGTGCATGACCGACCGCCATGCCGAGCCGATGCGGCCCTCCGGCACCTGGAAAGCCGCCCCATTTTGCTTCCGGCATCGTCAACGTCACATCATCCGCCGCGAGGCGAATGTCACAGGCCAGCGCCAGCTCAACCGCGCCGGCCATGATGTTTCCATTTATCGCGGCGATCACGATCTGCGGCAACGCGGCGAGCCCGTCGAACACGGTATTGGCGAGGCGGACAAACGCAATCACCTGCTCTTTCGACATGGCGGCGCGGATGTCCGGGTTCAGCAGCCCGGCCGAGAACATTTCATCGCCCGCCCCGGTCACGATGACCGCATGTATCGCGTCGTCTGCCCCAATATCGTCAACAAAGCGGCCGAGCAGCGCCATGGAATCCGGCGTCATCCGGTTCAGATCGTCGGGCCGGTCAAGCGTGACCATCGCCACCGGTGCGGTTTTCGCCAGGATGATATCCGCCATGCCGTGCTCTCACTCTCTATCGGATAGGGCTTCTCAGGCCTCGATATCCGCTGGATCGAGCAGGATCGGCTGACCGTGCGGCGTCCGGTCTGCCGCGCGGCGCCAGGCAGCGCGATACCGGCCCAGCGTGGCGTCGTCCGTGACGCCTTTTTCTGCGACGATATGTTCCAGCGCGGCAAGCCAGTGCCGGTAATAGGTTTCCCCGGTATCGGGATCGCCGGCCTGCTGGGCGCGCCCGATTTCTGCCACAAGCGCCGCCGTCCATTCTTCCCAGGTGAACAGGCCTTGCCGAAACAGGCTTAGGGTCAAGGCGAAGGACTGTGCCTCCCAAGGCTCCCTGAAGACTGGTTCCTCACCATCGCGCGGGATGCCGGGAACCGCTTTCAGCGCCTGGTGCACAGCGTCCAGATTAGCGTCGCTCATGCCGGAATCAGATAGGGCTCGAACGCCTCGATCGAGACTTTCACCGAGGGATCGCTGTCTTCCCCCCACAACACCTGACCGGAAAACACCACGGTATAAAGCCATTGCGGATCTTCACCGGCACCGGTGGTGACCGCGTCGGGATAGACATGACATCCGCGGATCGCCTCGACCTCGCCCATTTTATCCCGTGCATAGCGTGGCAGCCTTGTATGCGTCACGGGGTGGATGTTCAGCGTCCTGACGCGGTCGCCAGCCGTGAACCGGGGCGGCGCCGACGCCGCCCGTTCGAAACTGCCGCGCGTCAGATTGTCGGCGTCTTCAGGGGTAAAAATACGATTGGGTTTAACGTTGCCCCTCAGCGACCGTCCGGCTTTGAGTTCGTCCTCCCCAACCAGATCTTTTTCGAGGACACGACGCTCAAGACCCAGCAGCCAGCGCTGGTAATAGCTCGCACTGACATAAAGAGCCGGCGGCAACGTCTCCTGCGCGGCGCGCCCCATGTCGATTGTCCACAGGCCGAGCGGCCCCATGGCCCGGTTCATCGCATAAACACGGCTCTCCCATTCTTCGTGAAAAACCGGCTCGTCGATTTCCGGCTCCACCTTGCCGAAACCGTGCATGCCGCCCATGTCGTGTATGGCGTTGGTCACGCGATTTCCTCCGGGTTCAGCGCCACACCCGTGCCAACCATGCTGTCCCGCGTCACAAGCGCGGCGAGCTGTTCCTCGCTCCAGCCTTCGGTCCCGACGGGCCGCATCGGCACCACCATGAACCGCGTTTCGGCGGTCGAATCCCACACCCGGATTTCCGTCTCGTCCGGCAGCGTGACGCCGAAGTCGGACAGGACCTGACGGGGCTCGATCACCGCGCGCGAGCGATAGGCCGCAGACTTGTACCAGCTGGGGGGCAATCCGAGCACTTCCCACGGATAGCAGGAGCACAGCGTGCAGACGACCATATGGTGGGTCATGTCGGTATTCTCGATGGCGATAAGATGGCTGCCGACCGGGCTGACATTGCCCATCTCATTAACCGCCACCGTCGCATCCTCAAGCAGCGCTTTCCTGAACTGGGGGTCGCTCCACGCCCGCGCCACCACGCGAGCGCCGTTATGCGGCCCGATGCGGGTTTCATAAGCCTCGACAATGGCGTCCAGAGCCACCGGATCGATGTAGCCCTTCTCCGACAAAACCGTCTCCAGCGAGCGAACCCTGACCTGCATATCCGACAATTCGGAGCCATGCGGGTGATCGTGGTCGTGTGAATGACCGTGTGAGTGGTCGTGTGAGTGGTCGTGTGAACGATCGTCGTCTGTGGTCATGAGGGCACCAACTTTTTACGTGGGAGGAGCGTCGGAAAATGCTCGCACATACCGCAATCTTCGTCCAACCAAATTAAGACGTCGATCAGAACTGCGACCGAGCGCTCGGAGGCGCGCGTCCGGCGCGTTACAACTCGCCCTGCCTGTAATCCCAGAAGCGCCGGGCCGCCAACGACCCGTTATCTTCAATCGAACGATTCTGCCTGAAAAACACAAAAGCCAGTAATGCCGTGACCTGTTGAACCAAGACACTCTTGGCGGTGCAATCTGTAAAATCCTGGCTCAGCGAATTAACCAAAACAAAACCATTTTAGGCAAATTTAAAAAAACAGGCGCGCCAAAATTTAGTCTGGATTGGAGATATTGCAAATCATGGCACAACCAGCTTCCAAATCGACTTATGGAAAGTCCAGGTCGGCCGGACTGCCAAAAGGCGCGGCAACACTCGATGCGGGCGTTCGCCTGGTCTCGGCGGGTAAGGTTAAGGAAGCACGCGCCTGTTTCGAACGAATTCTTCGCTCAAATCCACGCAATTCGGGTGCCTGCCACAATCTTGGAAGCCTCAACATGATCACCGGCGACGCCAGCACCGCCGTCGCTATGTTCGAGCGCGCACTGGCGATCAATCCGCTCGACAAGGATACCGTTACACAGTGCTGTAAGGCAAACTTCATGCTGGCCCAGGCCCTGGGTCAGCGACATCAGCATACGCAGGCTGTCGGCTGTTACCGCCGCGTACTCGCGCTCGACCCGGGCAATAAAGGCACCGTGATAAACCTCACCGAAGCGCTGGCTAATTCCGGAATGCGCGCCGAACAGAGCGACTTCATGGCCGACGCCAGCACACCGCTCGGCAACCATGCGCTGATCGCCTGTATGCCCAAGAGCGGTTCGACCCTGCTCTTTGAAATGCTCCACCAGTTGACCGGATGGCAAAAGTCATTGTTTTCCTATGCCTACCTTCAGAACGAGCAGGAACTGGACCTCTCCTCTATTCTGGAAGTAGCCGAGACCAATACGGTAACGCAGCAGCATTGCCGTGCCACCGAGGCGAACATCCAGATCATCCAGGGTCTCTCTCTCCGCCCGGTGGTGCTGGTGCGCAACCTGGCCGACATCGTGATGAGTCTGGTCGATTTCTATAACAACGGCGCGGTGATCAACACGTTTCTTGACACAGACTGGTCCCGCCTGAGCCTCGACTCCAAACGCGATTACATCATCGACCACGTGATGCCGTGGTATGTAGGCTTTTACACTTCGTGGCGACGGGCTGAGGCGGCAGGCCGTCTCGATTGTCTGTTTGTCCATTACGAGGAGCTGATCGCCGACAAGCCGGGCGCGCTCCATAAGATCGCCGACTTTCTCGGTATGGAAAAAACCATCGACGATTGCCTCGGCGCCATCACCACCGCCGAAAGCGCATCGAGCCGGACTCGCTTCAACAAAGGCGTCGCGGGACGCGGCGCCGCTTCGCTCAGCAACGAGCAGCAGGCGCGTTTAAAAAGGCTTGCCACGCCGTTTGGCTCGATCGATTTCAGCCCGATCGGGCTTTGATGGCAAAATAGTCGGGGTGGCACGACAGCCATTCACGACGCCGCAAGCCAACCAAATCTCGCCTGTATAAACCCGGAAAGGATCGCGCTGGGCTCCGACGCGGGAATTACGTGTCGCCGTTCCCCGGCTTGGTCGGTGGAATATGCTGGCCCGCCTCGACCACCGAGCGGCGGATTTCCCGGGTGCGGGCGAAGGCGGCTTCCAGCTTGTCGCCATCGCCATCGCGGATGGCGCGCTGAAGGTCGCTGAGATCCTCGTTCAGGCGGCCGAGCATTTCGAGCACCGCGTCCTTGTTGGACAGAAAGATATCGCGCCACATCACCGGATCGGAGGCGGCGATGCGGGTAAAGTCGCGGAAGCCGCTGGCGGCGAACTTGATGACTTCCGACCGTAGCCTGTCCTCGAGATCGGTCGCGGTGCCGACGATGGTATAGGCGATCAGATGCGGCACATGGGAGGTAATCGCCAGCACCCGGTCATGATGATCAGCGTCCATGATCTCGATCATGCTGCCGGTCCGGCGCCACAGCGCGGCAACACGCTCGACCGCGTCTTTATCGGCGCCGGTATCCGGGGTCAGGATGGTCCAGCGGCCTTCGAACAATGTCTCGAACCCGGATTCAGGTCCGGAATTCTCAGTTCCGGCGATCGGGTGGGCCGGCACCAGGTGAACGCCCTCCGGAAGATACGGCTGGATCGAATTGATCGCCGCGCGCTTGACCGAGCCGACATCGCTGACAATCGCGCCAGCCGAGAGCACCGGCGCCATCGCCTTCGCCACCGCTTCATAGGCGCCGACCGGCGTACACAGAATGACAAGATCGGCGCCCTCGGCGGCAATTGCCGGATCGTCGGTCACGCTGTCGGCAAGCCCGAGCCGCAGAATGGTGTCCCGCGTTTCCGGCTTGCGCGCGCAACCGACAATTTCATCGGCCAGCCCGTCGCGGCGAATGACGCGGGCGAGCGACGAGCCGATCAGCCCGACGCCGATCAGGGCGATCTTTTTGAAGTGCGGGTCGGTACTCATGATTTTGCCAGAAATTCTCTTGCAATATCGACCGCCTGGCGCAGCTCGTCTTCGCGCCCGATGGTGAATCGCAGACAGGAGGGAAGACCGTAACCGCCGGTCTCACGCGGGATCACGCCACGCTCCATATAAAACGCCATCGCTGCGGCAGCGTTCTGTGCCGGGGCGTCGGGAAACCGGACGAGGACGAAATTGGCCACCGACGGGTAGACCTGCAGCCCGAGCGCCTGCATGTGGGAAGCGAACCAGGGGAGCCAAACCGAATTGTGGTCGCGCGACCGGGCGACATGCGCTTGATCTTCGACCGCGCTCTTACCTGCCCGCTGCGCCGGTGTCGAAATATTGAACGGCCCGCGCAGCCGGTTGAGAACATCGGCGATCGCTGGCGGACAATAGGCCCAGCCAAGCCGCAGCGCCGCAAGGCCGTAAATCTTGGAGAAGGTCCGCGTCATGATGGTGTTTTCGGCCTCATCCACCAGCTCGATGCCAACCGAATAATCATTGCGCTGCACATATTCCGCATAAGCAGAATCTATGACGAGAATGGTCTCGCCGGGCAGCCCGTCGCGCAGGCGGCGCATTTCACCGGCCGGGATGTAGCTGCCGGTCGGATTATTGGGGTTGGCGACAAAGACGATCCGGGTCCGCTCAGTGACGCACGCCAGCACAGCATCGACGTCGAAAGTGAGATCACATTCAGGCGCTGTCACCAGCGTCGCGCCGACACAATGGGTCACAATGGGATAGACGTTGAACCCATGCTCGCTCATCACGATTTCATCGCCGGGGCCGGCATAGCCGCGCGCGATATTGTAGAGGATCTCATCTGAGCCTGCGCCGGCAACGATCCGAGCTGGATCGAGTCCGTGGACTGCGCCAATCGCGTTCCGCAGCTCCAACGCATCGCCATCGGGATAGCGATGCATGAGGCCACCCGCCTTGTGAAACGCGTCGATGGCTTTCGGGCTGGGGCCGAGCGGACTTTCATTGGCCGAGATCTTTACCACCCGGTCCTGCCCGGCGGCGATCGATTTGCCCGGGGTATAGGGCCTAAGCTCCATGATCCCCGGGCGCGGAACCGGAATACTCATCGGCCGCCACACGCGGCACTGCCGTCCCAGCGGATGCCCGGGGGTATCGCATAGGCGCCAACCACACGAGCGGTCTCAACCAGCTCTTCTCCTTCAACAAGCGTGGTCAGGATGTTGTGGTCGTCGGCAATGAAACCATCCACCTCGACCAGATATCGAACGCGGCCATCAATCGCCGCCGCGCCGCCGCCCTCGACGAATATGTGATGTTTGAACCCGGATTTAACCACCGCGTCGGTCAGGCGGCTGCGGCTTAACGCCTCCGCACATTCGATCATGATGAAGCTGCGGTCCTCACCGGTTTCTTCGAGCGGCCCGGTCGCGAGGACCAGCGCGCCCAAAGAGCCGCCTCTGCTATTGCCGCCACCCAGGAAAGGCAGGCGCGCGCAGATCCGAACGCGGGCTGCACCAAGGCCGAACAACAGCCACCAGGG
>JBLHKG010000045.1:0-8961 GCA_047619835.1 Alphaproteobacteria bacterium | reverse complement strand
AAATAGCGCTCCCCCTCGCGGCGCGCGGTGTCGATCTCGGCTTCGAGTGCGCCGTCCTCGCGCACGACGCGCATCCCCTTGCCGCCGCCGCCCGCCGACGGCTTGATCAGCAGCGGGTACCCCACCGTGCGGGACCGTTCCACGAAGGTCGCCGGGTCGTCATCCTCGATGGCGGAGGGCGCCACCGGAAAGCCGCGTTCCTCGACAAAGGCGCGGGCGCGGATCTTGTCGCCCATCAGGTCGATGACCTCGGATGTGGGGCCGACGAACGTGATGCCGGCCTTTTCCAGTGCGGCCACGAAGGCGGCATTTTCCGACAGGAAGCCATAGCCCGGATGCACCGCATCCGCGCCGATCCGTTGCGCCGCCTCGACGATCTGCGCAATGTCGAGATAGGCCGCCACGGGCGTTGAACCTTCGATGGTCACGACCTCGTCGGCAATCAGATGGGCCGGGCCTTCCTGCTCGGAGCTGTGCCGCAGGACGGCGGTCTTGATGCCCTTGACACGGGCGGTGCGCAGAACCCGCGCCGCGATCTCGCCCCGGTTCGCCACCAGCAATTTGGAAATAGTCATATCCGGCGTCATCCTCTTTCGTTACCGTCCTCCCCCGCAGGCTGGCGGGGGAGGTTATTGCATGCGGAATCAGCGGATTATTCGACTTCCATCCGCTCGGATACGATCGAGAACGTCTTATCCTCGGCATTGGATTGCAGGACCATTACCGCGGTCGGCGCGTGACGCACGCCGTCGCCATAGGTCACCGGACCGAACAGACCGTCCGTTTCGAAGCCGTCCAGACCTTCCATTTTCTTGACCACGCAGGCCCGCGTCAGATCCTTGCCACATTCCGTCATGGCATGTTCGAAGATCATCGCCCCGGCATATCCTGCCAGTGCATAGCGGTTCAGCGAATCCATTTCGCTCTCGCTGAGATACTTGTTGGCCAGGTCCATGAACCGTGCCACGCCAGGCACTTCCAAAGAGTTCAGTGCCGGAACGTAGTCTGCGGCGTAGTATCCGTCACCCGCACTGCCCGCCAAAGCCTGCACCGGAGTCAGGTGGGCGGAATGCGCGCCGAGAAACGTGATATCCATCCGGTTCTTGGCGGCTTCCTTCAGCAGGGTGGAATGTTCCGCCACGACACCGCCCGACACCAGCACGGTGACGCCGGCGGCCCTGGCCTTCAGCATTTCGGCGGAAAAGTCCTTTTGGCCACGCTTGAATTCCAGTTCCAGTACGTTGTCGAGACCGTATTTCTCGACCCCTGCGAGGTACCCGCAGCGAACGTCATCGCCGAATTCATCGTCCTGAAATGCAATCGCGTATTTCTCGTCCTTCAGGCCAAGCTCTTCGACGAGATACGTCATTCCCGCTGCGATTTCCTGACAATAGGTCGGACCGACAACGAACAGCGTTTCGAGAGGCGGATTGAAATGGTGCGAATTCACGGCCATGTTGTTCAGAGCCGGGATTCCGAGTTCGTCGATCAGGGGCATCATCGCCGCCAGTTGCGAACTACCGGAGGTACCGATCAGAGCGAATATGTCATCGACCTCGACCATTTTCTTCAAGGACTGAAGAGAACGTGCGGGGACATATCCATCATCCTCGAACACGATCTCAACCTTGCGACCGTTGATTCCGCCCCGGGCGTTCACATCCTCCTGCCAGACTTTCAGCGCCAGCGAATGGGCCTTGCCCAGAAGGCTTGGCGGCCCGGTCAGCGGATCGACAGCACCCAGGACGATCTTGTCCTCTGTTACACCGGGTGCCGCCATGGCACCAACCCCACCCATCGTCAGAAGGGTAGCCGTCAGCGTCCCTTTTAGAAACCAGTTCATTATTTCTTCTCCCCTTTGTTGTGTTTACGTGCCGAGCGTTTGGTTCAGTATCTGAACGGCCAGTTGACCCAGCGGTTCTTGTATTCGCGGTAGATCCCCATCAGCCCTTCCGGTTCAAACCGCAGGAACAGGACGATCGTCAGCCCGTAGATGAAACCTTTCAATTCGAGCACTGAAACCGACCCCAGTGTACCCCCCATCGACCCGATGACATAGTTCAGGACTTCGGCCAGCCCCAACACGAACACGACGCCGATCACCGCCCCGGCGGTAGAACCGAGCCCTCCGACGATGATCATGGAGACGGCTTCGATGGAAATCACCAGGCTGAAGCTGTCCACATTCACAAACCGGATGTGGTAGGCCATCAATGCACCCGCCACGCCGACGTAGAACGAGCTGACCACAAAGGCATAGAGCTTGTACCGCGCCACAGGTACACCCATCACACGCGCCGCGATGTCCTGCTCGCGGATCGCCAGAAACGCACGGCCTATTCGGCTGCGTTTGATGTTTGCAGAGCCGAGGATCGCCAGCGTCAGGATTGCCAGGATGAGATAGTAGAAGGATTTGTCTGTCGCCAGTTCCACCCCGAAGATCGCGGGTTTCGGCGTTGATATTCCCGACGAGCCATGCGTGATGCTTTCGGCACTCAGGATGATATGCGTGATAATGATGGTAAAGGCCATCGTGGTGATCGCCAGATACAGACCCTTCAGGCGCAACGACGGTATCCCGACTATCAAACCGAAGGCGGCTGCCATCAGTCCGCTGGCGGGCAGACAGAGCCACAGTGGCATACCGTAGTCGGCCGACAGGACCGCCGCCGTATAGCCACCGACCGCCAGAAATCCGGCCTGGCCGAATGAAATCAGACCCGTCGTTCCGGTCAGGAGATTGAGACCGATGACCCCCACCGCCGCAATCATCATTCCGTTGACCAGGGATGTGAGGTGATTGGTCAGCAATAACGGAGCGACGAGCGCCGCGAGCACGAGTGCGACTGTCCAATAGGTCTGCGTCGGATTGCGGTAAAGCGATATCAGCTCGCTATAGCTTTCCTCGAATACACCGGTGCGCATGGATTAGACCCTTTCGATCTCGGGCGTTCCGAACAACCCGTAGGGGCGGATCATGAGAACCACCAGAATGACGAGGAACCCGGAGATTTCCTTGAGTCCTTGTCCGATGTAACCTTCGGACAGGTTTTCAAGGACACCGATGAGAATACCGGATATCGCGGCACCAAAGACGGAATCCAGTCCGCCGAGAATAACGGCCGGAAATGCGCGCAGGCCTTGCGTCCACAGGTCAGGGCCAAGGCCATAGATCGTCCCCAGCAGAACGCCCGAAATCCCGGCGATGACCGCGGCAATCGCCCAGGCGATTGCGTAGACATGCGTCACGTTTATTCCCATCAGCAATGCAGTGGTCTCGCGCGCGGCAGTGGCCCGCATTGCGACGCCCATGCGCGAAAACCGGAGAAATACCCACATTCCGAGCACACAGAAGGCGAGCAAACCGATGGCGTAAAGTTGGGATGTATAGAGGAACACCAGGCCGAATTCGACGCCGCTGTCGCCGATGTCAGTCGGCAGGAGCAGTGGATCGGCTCCCCAGATCAGAACCACCACCGCACGGATCATCACCGCAAGACCGATGGTCACCATTACGGTCGAAAACACGTCCTGGCCCAGCATCGGACGGATAAACACCCGCTCGATCACCAGTCCAACGATGGCGGAAATAAAGACGCAGACCAGCAAAAGGCCCCAGAACGGAAGCGTCCATGAGCTGGCGATGGAAAACGCCATATAGGATATCAGCATCATGATCTCGCCATGGGCGAAATTGACGACACTTGTAGCCTTGAATATCAGGGCATAGCCCATTCCGATAAGACCATAGATCACGCCGATGGCGATCCCCGAAACGGTCAGCAATATGAAATAGTCCACGTTTTTCCCCTTAGCCGTAGATTTCCGCCATTTCGGTTTCGAACTTTTTCTCGATGACATTGCGCCGCACTTTCTGGGTTGCGGTCATTTCGCCATCGTCGTGGTCAAGCTGCTTTTTCAAAAGGACGAATTTCCGGATGTTCTCGACACGGGCAAACGCGTCATTCACCCGCGCCACTTCCTTGGAAACAAGGTCTATGACGGGTTCCAGACTGGAAAGGTGGCTGAATGTGGTATAGGCCATCCCCTGAGCCTGAGCCCATTTTCCCACTGTATCGTAGTCGATCTGCAGCAGCGCCCCGAGAAAGTTCCGCCCCTCGCCGACGACGATCGCCTCGGCGATGTAGATCGAATCTTTCAGGGCGTTCTCGATTTCAGACGGTGTAATATTCTTGCCGCCCGACGTGATGATGATCGACTTCTTTCGATCGACGATGGCAATTTCACCGTTATCGAGTTGTTCGACCACATCACCCGTCTGCAACCAGCCATCGACGACGGTTTCTTCTGTAGCTTTCTGATTGTCGAGATAGCCGAGAAAAACACTGGGATGCTTGATCTCGAGTTCGCCATCGTCGGCAATTCTGTATTGCAAACCCGGAGCGGCGACGCCCGAAGCCCCGACGATGGCTTTGTCAGCATTCTGAAAGAACGCCAGACCTGCCGACTCAGTCATGCCATAAACCTGATAGAGCGGCACGCCGATCACCCGGAAGAACCGGACAACCTCGGGTGAAATGGATGCGCCTCCCACAAAACCGCAATGGACCTTGTCAATTCCCATGAACCTTTTCAGTGGATTGAAGACAAGGATCTTTGCTGCAAAGTGTTTGACCCGTTCGACCGGGGTCAACCGCCCGCCCGCTTCGATCTTGCGGAAATGCGTCTGGCCGAGATCGAGGCCCCAATTATAGATTCGTCTGGCAAGGGGCCGCGCGTCCTGAATTCTGATCGATGCGCTGTATTGCAGTTTTTCCCAGATTCGCGGTACGCCCAGAAAGACCTTCGGTGCAATTTCCCGAAGATTGACCTGAACGGTATCGATGGATTCCGCGAAATTCACCTGACCGCCGATCATCAGGCTCAGGATCGTCGAGAATATCCGTTCCGCAACATGGCAAAGCGGCAGATAACAAACGACCGAATACCGGTCGCGCGTCAGGTTGAACTGGGAAATCAGCGGGAAAGATGCCACGAGCAGGTTCCGATGCGAAAGCAAGGCACCCTTCGGCGGTCCGGTTGTGCCCGATGTATAGACCACGACCGCAGGATCGTCGGGCTTGGTTTCCCTGATGCATTCACCAAAGAAATCCACATCCTCAGGATGGCTCGATACATGGTCCCGCCCGGCCTGGACCACCTCTTCGAACGATCTCAGGCGCGTTCGATCATAGGCGCGCATTCCCTTCATATCGACGCATACGATCAACTTGAGATCCGGAAAGGCCCCGTTGTTCGCTTCGGCATCCAGAACCTTGTCGACCTGTTCCTGATCCCCGCAGACGACGACGCTGCTTTTGGAATGGCGAAGGATATAGTCAAGTTCCGGCCAGGGGTTGGTCGGATAGACGCCGACAGTCATTCCCCCCAGTGCTTGCGCTGCGATGTCGGAATACAGCCATTCCGGAGTGTCCTCGCTGGCAATTGCCAGACGATCGCCGCGCCCGAATCCCGAAGCATGAAGACCAAGGGCAAAAAATCGGACACGTTCAAAATAGCCGGCCCAGGTGACCCGGTTCCAGATCCCCAGATCCTTTTCCCGAATGGCAAGTTCATCGGGTATGTTTTCGGCCCAGTGCATCAATAGCTGCGGTAGCGTGTGATCGCCGGCCTTCAGGCGCGCATCAAGATCGTTCAATGAACCGCCTCCGTATCTTCCTGTAGCTTATGTCCGAGGTAAGCCTCGATTACGTGTGGATCCGCCCGTATTTCATCGGGCGTGCCATAGGCAATTCGCTCGCCGAAATTCATAACGGCGATATGGTCGGAGATATCTGTAACGATTCCCATATCGTGCTCGATCATCATGACTGTGATCTCCAGTTCCTCTTTCAGGTCGAGAATGAAGCGGGCAATGTCTTCCGTTTCTTCGGCATTCATCCCGGAAACCATCTCATCGAGAAGCAGCAACTTTGGTTCGGTTGCCAGGGCCCGCCCCAGTTCGACCCGTTTCTGCAATCCGTAGGCCAGTGCACCGACGGGCACGTCCCGAACGTGCTGAATTTCGAGAAAATCGATGATCTCTTCGACCCTTTTGCGGTGTGCCCGCTCGGCGGCGCGCGTGGTCGGACCGAAGAGCAACCCGCCCAGCACGCTGGTCTTCATATGACTGTGGCGCCCCACCAGCAGGTTGTCGACAACGCTGGCATGTTTGAACACGGCCAGGTTCTGGAAGGTACGCCCCATTCCGAGCGGGGCGATCCGGTGCGGAGCGGTCCGGGTGATATCGTTGCCATCGAGCGTGATCGTTCCGGAGGTCACTGGAAGAACCCGGCTGATCAGGTTGAACATCGTCGTCTTACCGGCACCGTTCGGACCGATCAGACTGAAGATTTCGCCCTTGAGAACCGGAAATCCGACACCGTTGACAGCCGTGACACCGCCGAATTTCTTGACCAGATTATCGACCTGCAACAGTACGGTCATGACAGCCACCTCTTGCGTCTCTTGTAATGCTTCACATCGCGCATGTTGCGGCGGTGGCCCGATTCCGAGAAGCCGAGGTAGAACTCCTTGACGTCCTCGTTATCCATCAGCTTGTCCGGCGGCCCGTCCATCACTACCCTGCCGTTTTCAATGATATAAGCGTAGCTTGCGATCGACAGCGCCAGCTCGGCGTTCTGCTCGACCAGCAGGACGGAGACGTTGTTCTGTTTCGACAGGTCGCTCACGGCAGCAAAGATCTCTGCGATGATCTGCGGCGCGAGCCCAAGGCTGGGTTCGTCCAGCATCAGCAAACGCGGGCTGGACATAAGCGCGCGGCCGATCGCGACCATCTGCTGTTCGCCGCCCGACAGATAACCCGCGATGGTGCTGCGTTTCTCTTTCACGCGAGGAAAAATATCGAACACGTTTTCCAACGCTTCCGTCGCCCCGGAACGGCTTCGGGTGATGCCGCCCATCATCAGGTTTTCCTCGACGGTCAGGGGCTCGAACAATTGCCGTCCTTCGGGAACCATCACGACGCCGCTGCGCACGATTTCGTCAGGTTTGCGGCCAATCAGGCTTTCGCCGTTGAGCGTAATCGTACCGCCGATGATATCGCCATCCTCGGGATAGAGCACGCCGGATATTCCCTTCAGAATCGTCGATTTTCCGGCCCCGTTCGATCCCAGTAGCGTAACGATTTGACCCTCGTCGACCGATAGGGATGCATCGCGTACCGCCTCGATTACGTTGTCATAGACAATCTGGACGTTGTTCACATTCAACATCAGGCGGCACTTTCTTTTGTCATAGCCAACCCGTCATTTTCGGCGAGTTTTGCCGGTACGGGGATTTCGATGTCGAGGAGCATTTGTGCGAAGCCCTTGCCCTGGGGGTCGATGCGGACCGAGGCGATGCCGCCGCCGCCGAGGGACTCATGCAGCAGGAAGTTCAGCGCATGGCTTCCGGGCAGATCGAAGCGTTCGACCGGGCCGTTGCACAGGTGGGCGAAATAGGTTTTCACCGCGTCTTCGGTGAGGGCGGATCGGATGTAGGGCAGGTAATCGGGCTTGCGGGCCATGATACCGATATTGGCGATGTCGCCCTTGTCGCCCGAACGGCCCCAGGCCAGTTCGACCAGGCGCACCTTGACGGCATCGGGGCCCGCGTCGCGGCTGTCGGCCGGCGGCGTGGCGGGCGGATCAAGCCGCACCTCCCTGGTGGCGACGGTGACTGGCACATCCTTGCCATCGACCTCGACCGCAACGGGCGTGTCGGCCTTGTCCTGCAGGAAGGAAAACAGCCGCACCACCGGCTGTACCTTGGGCCGTCCGGCGTAGAACCCGGTCAGACCCTGCGCAGTGGAAATGGCCATTGGCGCGATTTCACCGGCAAAGATGTTCAGCGCGCTGCGCTCCTCATGTGCCACGCCGATCTTGAGCACCACTTCGCGGGTCCGGGCGCGGGCGTTGGCGCCATAGGCGGCTTCGGCGCCCAGAACCTCGACGCTCACCTGCCGGAAATCGCCCAGGTTCTTGTTGCGGAAAATCCGGCGGCAGCGGGTCAGGATCGCCTCGGCCACGCGCTCGGCCTTGGCCGGGGCGTCGATGGCGGCGAGCGTCAGGGTGGTGACCGCGCGCCAGCCGTCGGCATAGGTCGCCGACACCTTGTAGCTGCCGGTGCGCCCCAGCCCCTTGCCGCCCATGACCCGCACCCGATCGGGGCCGATCTGTTCGAGCGTGACACCGGACCAGTCGCAGATCACGTCGGGCAGCAGATAGGCCCGGGGATCGCCGATTTCATAGAGCATCTGTTCGCCGGCCGAACCGGGCGACACCAGACCGCCGGTATCGGCCGTCTTGGTCATGACAAAACTGCCGTCTTCGGACACCTCGACGATGGGCATCCCCATGTCGTCCCAGCCCGATACGTCCTGCCAGTCGGTGAAATTGCCCCCCGTCCCCTGCGGGCCGCATTCGATCAGATGGCCCGCCAGGGACCCCTGGCTGAGCTTGTCCCAATCTTCGTCTTTCCAGCCGAATTCGTGCATTAAGGGGCCTAGCGCCACGGCACTGTCGGCGCAGCGACCGGTGATCACGATGTCGGCGCCGGCGTCCAGCGCCGTCGCGATGGGGCGTGCGCCCAGATAGGCGTTCATGCTCCAGATTTCGTCCGGAAAGGCCACGCCGGAAAACATTTCGGTCACGCCGCGGTCGCGGATCGCGTCCGCGCGCTCCATGAGGTCGTCGCCCAGCACGACACCGATGGACAGCTCGACCCCCGCCTCGGCGGCAGCCCTGGCGAGCGCGTCGCGGCAACCGCGCGGGTTCACCCCGCCGGCATTGGCCACCACCTTGATCCCCCTGGCCTTGATATCTTCAAGCCACGGCACCAGCGCCTTGACGAAATCCGGCGCAAAGCCCGCCTCCGGCGTCTTCGCCCGCGCCCGCGCCATCAGCGACATCGTCACCTCGGCCAGGTAATCGAACACCAGATAGTCGATGTCGCCCTTGG
>JBLHKG010000044.1:0-8969 GCA_047619835.1 Alphaproteobacteria bacterium | reverse complement strand
TCGATACGACGGCGCGCCATGCCATTATGATCGATATGACGACGGACAGCGTGATCCTTGAAAAGGACGCGAACGTTCCCATGCCGCCGGCATCAATGAGCAAGCTGATGACCGTTTTTATGGTTTTCGATCGCCTGAAATCCGGAAAGCTTAGTCTCGACGACAAATTTCTGGTTAGCCGCAAAGCCTGGCGCATGGGCGGATCGAAAATGTTCGTCATGGTCAACAACCGCATCACCGTGCGGGACCTGCTGCGGGGTATCATCATCCAGTCCGGCAACGATGCCTGTATCGTCGTTGCCGAGGGCATCTCGGGCAGCGAGGACGCGTTTGCTGAGCTAATGACGAAGAAGGCGCGCGAAATCGGCCTCACCAACAGCAGCTTCAAGAACGCCACTGGCTGGCCCGCGGAAGGCCATTTTATGTCGGCGCGCGATATCGCCACACTTTCGATGAAGCTGATCCGCGACTTTCCGAAATATTATCCGATTTTCGCCGAAACCAAATTCACCTATGCCGGAATCAAACAGGGCAACCGCAATCCTCTTTTGTACAAGGGTTATGGCGCGGACGGACTAAAGACAGGCCACACCGATGCTTCGGGCTATGGGCTGACCTCGTCAGTGGTGCGCAAGGGAAGACGCCTGCTTCTGGTCGTCAACGGCCTGACGAGCATGCAGGCGCGGTCATCGGAATCAGGGCGTCTGCTGGATTGGGGTTTCCGCGAAACCGCTTCTTATGCCCTGTTCAAGAAAGGTCAAACCGTGGAAACCGCCAGTGTTTGGCTCGGCAAGAGCCCGACAGTGCAGATGCTGGCTGGGCGCGATGTAGCGCTGACAATGCCGCGAAGCGCCCGGCGCGACATGAAAGTCAAAGTCATATACGAAAACCCCGTGCCCGCTCCTGTGGCCACGGGCGCTCCGCTTGGCAGAATTCTAATAACAGCGCCGGGACAGACTAAAATCGAGATACCGTTGATCGCCGGGGCCAGCGTTGAGCGGTTGGGGCCATCGGGCCGCGTCAGTGCGGCACTAAAATATCTGCTCTGGGGAAAATCCACTCGATGAAATCCAAAGTTTAACCCTGTGCCAACCGGAAAATTTATTACCTTCGAAGGCGGGGAGGGCGCTGGAAAATCTACCCAGATCCAGATATTGGCGGCTCATTTGACTGCGCAAAATTTACCGGTGACTAAAACCCGCGAACCTGGTGGGTCGCCCGGCGCGGAGCGCATCCGCGGGCTGCTCGTCGAGGGCGATGCAGATCAATGGGAACCCTTCACTGAGACGCTCCTGCATTACGCGGCCAGATGCGAGCATCTCTACCGCACTATTCGTCCGGCCCTCGACAGAGGCGACTATGTATTGTGTGACCGCTTTGCAGATTCCACCGCAGCCTATCAAGGGCAGGGGCAGGGTGTCCCGGCTGGGCGGATTGAAGCGCTGCATGAACTCGTGGTCGATGGGCTCGAACCCGATCTTACCCTGATACTCGATTTGCCCGTTGAAGAAGGCCTCCACCGTGCCGAGGCGCGCGGCGAGAGCGGCATGCGATATGAACGAATGGGGCTCGGGTTTCATCGTCGGCTCCGCGAGGCGTTTCTTTCAATCGCCAAGGCCAATGCCGCCCGGTGCGTCGTAATCGACGGGTCCGGCGCCCAGGACGAGGTCGCCAGCGCTATTCGCAAGGCGGTCGCTGAACGGTTTCCGGAAGTGCTGTAGGAATGGCATCCGACGAGCAAAGCGAAGATCCGTTCGCGCCCCGCCGTAATCCCCAGCTTCTCGGACACCAGGCTGCGGAGCAACGGTTTCTGACGAGTTGGCGATCGGGGCGGGTGCCGCATGGCTGGCTGATTACCGGCCCGCGCGGCATCGGCAAGGCGACCCTTGCCTTTCGCATAGCCCGCTTCGTTCTCGCCAATCGGCAGACGAATGCTGACGAGGGCCCGGGTCTGTTTGGCGACGAGCCGACGCCAGCGCCCGACACTCTTTACATCGAACCCGAGGACCCCGTTTTTCGGCGGGTAGCCTCTAGCGGCCATTCGGATTTGATTACCCTCGAAAGGGAATTCAATCCCGAGACCAATCGGATGCGGAGCTCCATACCGGTCAGCAGGGTCCGGAAGGCCGGCGATTTTATGCGGCTGACGCCCGGCGAAGGCGGCTGGCGGGTCGTGGTGGTTGATTCCGCCGATGAGCTTAACGCCAACGCGGCCAACGCCCTGCTCAAGGTGCTGGAAGAGCCACCCGACCGGGCCATGCTGCTGCTGATCAGCCATGCGCCGGGGCGCTTACTGCCAACCATCCGCTCTCGTTGCTGCCGGATTCCGCTCAGTCCGCCGGCTGACGCCGATGTGGCGACAATTATCGCCGCCCAACGACCCGACCTCAGCGATTCTGACCGGATTTCACTTGCCGCGCTGGCCGAGGGCAGCCCGGGACGCGCCCTGGCGCTGGCGGACGAGGACGGGCTTTCGCTTTATCGTGAGCTGATTTCCCTGATGGTTGATCTGCCAAAGATCAGTACCGCAGCGCTCCACGCCTTCAGCGACCGTCTTGCACGGCGCGGCGCCGAGGAAAGTTTCCGGACCGCCAGCGAGTTACTCGGCTGGTGGATTGGCAGGCTGGCCCGTGCCGGCGCGCGTGGCGAGGCAGAAAGTCTTGCGCCGATTGTTGCGGAGGAGGCGGGCTGTGTCCCCCGCTTGCTTGCGGCAGCCGGGGTTGATCGCTGGTTGGAGGTGTGGGAGAAGATCAATAGTTTGGCGGATCAGACCGACAGGCTGAACCTCGACCGAAAACAGATCGTTCTCAACATGTTTGCCGCAATTCAGGGCGCAATGCGTGCCTGACTCAGGCAGGTAGGATTGCCGAGCACCCAATGGCCAACAAGAGCTACTACATCACCACTGCAATCGCCTATGTGAACGGGCGACCTCATCTCGGCCATGCCTACGAGGTGATTTCGAGCGATGTTCTGGCCCGCTTCAAGCGGCTCGACGGCTTCGATGTCTATTTCGTCACCGGAACCGATGAACATGGCCAGAAAGTCGCCAAATCAGCCGCCGATGCAGGGTTGGATCCCAAGAGTTTCTGTGACGAAATAGCCTCATATTTCAAGGAGATGGATGAACTTCTTGATATTTCATATGATCGGTTTATTCGTACAACCGAAGAGGCGCATTACCGGGCGTCTCAAGCCATCTGGCAAAAGATCGCCGATAACGGCGATATCTATCTCGATAAATATGCCGGGTGGTATTCAACCCGGGATGAAGCATTTTTCGAGGAAGGTGAGCTGACGGAGGGCGAGGGCGGCAAGAAGTATACGCCCGGCGGCGCCGAATGCGAGTGGGTGGAAGAAGCGTCCTATTTCTTCCGGCTGTCGGCCTACGGCGATCGGCTGCTTGAGCTTTATGAGAATAATCCTGGTTTCGTTCAGCCTGATTTCCGCCGCAATGAGGTGGCGAATTTCGTCAAGCAGGGGCTCAGGGACCTGTCGATTTCGCGAACGACGTTCAATTGGGGCGTGCCGGTGCCGGACGATCCGGATCACATCATGTATGTCTGGCTCGACGCGCTGACCAACTACATCACTGCGCTGGGTTTTCCAGACGATAAAGACGGCAGGATGGCGGCGTTCTGGCCCGCTGACATTCATATTATCGGCAAGGATATCCTCCGTTTCCATGCGATTTATTGGCCGGCCTTCCTGATGAGCGCCGGGATTGCGCTGCCCAAACAGGTATTCGGCCACGGCTTCCTCAATGTAGAGGGCGCTAAAATGTCAAAATCACTCGGCAATGTTCTGTCGCCCGGCGATATGGTCGAAGAGTTCGGCCTGGATCAGCTGCGCTATTTTCTGATGCGCGAAGTCCCCTATGGCAGCGACGGCTCATTCTCCCGCGAACAGATTATCACGCGGATTAACAGCGATCTTGCGAACGATCTTGGGAATCTGGCGCAGCGTTCGCTTTCCATGGTCCAGCGCTATTGCGACGGTGTTTTGCCGACACCGGGACCGCGAACAGCGGCTGATGACGAGCTTTTTGCCGCCGGCGATGGGATGATAGCTGAGATCCACGGTCAGATGGATCGGCTGGCCTTTCACGAAGTTCTTGAAACCATCTGGCGGGTGGTTCGGGCCGCAAACAGCTATGTCGACGCGCAGGCGCCATGGAAGCTCAGTAAGGAAGATCCGGATCGTATGCGATCCGTCCTCTACACCCTGGTGGAAACGATCCGTAATCTCGCCCTCGTGCTGCAGCCCTTCATCCCGGCGGCAGCGTCAGCCATGCTGGACCAGCTTGCCGTCGATGGCGACGCGCGTGATTTCAGCGTGTGCGGCGCGTCCGGACGAATGAGCCCTGGAATTTCCTTGCCCAAACCCGAAGGTGTTTTTCCGCGCTTTGTTGAGGAAGACGCCCAAAAGACGGGTGGATGATCGCCGTGCTGGTCGATAGCCACTGCCACCTCGATTTCGACAGCTTCGACGAAGATCGGGCTGAAACCATCCAGCGCGCGCTGGATGCCGGCGTCGGCACGATCGTGACAATCTGCACCCGGCTGAGCCGGTTCGAAGAAGTTCGAAACATCGCCCGCGGCAATGACCGCATCTGGTGCTCGGTTGGGATTCACCCGCATCAGGTGGCTGAAGAGGTGAGGGCGGAGACCAAAAACCTAGTCGCGCTGGCTGCCGATCCGAAAGTTGTCGGGATCGGAGAGACCGGGCTGGATTATTTCTACGATACCAGCCCGCGTGATGATCAGCAGACGAGTTTCCGTGCCCATATTGCGGCGGCGCGTGAGACAGGATTGCCCCTCATTGTTCATACACGGGACGCCGACGAGGATATGGCAGCCATCCTCACCGATGAATACGCCAAAGGTCCGTTTCCCGGCGTTTTGCATTGCTTTACGAGTGGCCGAAAGCTCGCCGAGACCGCATTGGAACTGGGATTTTATATATCGCTGTCGGGCATTATTACCTTCAAAAATGCAGAGGATATTCGCGAAATTATCCGTGATGTTCCGCTGGACCGGCTGCTTGTCGAAACCGACTCTCCATTTTTGGCGCCAATTCCCAACCGGGGAAAACGCAACGAGCCTTCTTTCGTCGTTCACACCGCCGAAAAAGCAGCTGAAATCAAGGGCATAACCACCGATGCTCTGGCTGAAGCGACGACCGATAATTTCTTTCGTCTGTTTTCGAAGGCGTCGAGGCCAACAAATGCGGCCGCAACAGTAACATGAAGGTCACCGTCCTCGGGTGCGGCCCGTCCAGCGGTGTTCCGCTGGTCACCGGTAACTGGGGCGATTGCAACCCCGATAACCCAAAAAATTCCCGCAGCCGTCCGTCGATTCTCGTTGAACAGGACGAATTTCGACTACTGATCGATACATCTCCAGACCTTCGGATGCAGCTGCTGCGCAATAGCGTAAAGAGCGTCGACGCCGTGCTTTACACCCATGAGCATGCCGATCATGTAATGGGAATTGATGATCTGCGGGGAATGTGGCGTCAACGTGGACAATTGATCGATGTATTTGGCCCGGCGGATGTGCTGCAGGCACTCAAGAACCGATTCGGATACCTGTTCAAGGATGTCCAGGATCCCTTTGATTTATATAAAGCAATCTTCGATCCACATGATCTTGACGGACCGTTTTCAATCGGTCCGTTCGAATCCATCGTTCCGGTCGAACAGGATCACGGCATCTGCACATCGTGGGGCTACAGGTTCGGCAAATTCGCATATTCGACGGACGTCGTCGCCTTCGATGAAGCGGCGTTCGAGGCTCTGGCCGGGATCGACACCTGGATCGTTGACTGCCTGCGCGATGGGGAAAAACATCCCACCCATGCCAATCTTGCAACCACGCTGTCATGGGTGAGGCGTCTCGGCGTTCGACACACGATCCTGACGCACATGAATTTCCAGTCGGATTATGATGCCATGTGTGCGGCATGCCCGGACGGTGTTGAACCGGCATATGACGGTATGGTGATTGAGGTTGATCAATAATACTTGTTTTGGATCAGATACCTATAGAGTGACATCAATTAAACTCATAATATACATTATGCGACATTCAATATGATGATGGCACCATGCGCTATCGCATGTCCATAGGCTCGTCGTCCTCTCAACAGGACAATCTCCCCCCCCCGGAAACACAAATACAAGATTGACTGGCACCCCCTGGGTTCTACTATCAAGAGAACTTAGGGGTTGTATTTCACTTGCAAATATTTCAGTCTTCTAAACTCACGCCTCTCCAAGAATAGCGTCACCCGGAAGCGATAAAAAATGTCCTATGTTAGATTCCCAAGATCCCGCCTGAATGACCCCCTAAAAACGGCATCTTCCCCAATTTCAGCCAGTCTAAGCATCCCCAAAACATTCCTCGCCGCTGTACTGCTCCTAACGCTAACCAATCCGGCCTTAAGCCAAACCGCAACAGCGGCTAATTCACCAAAAACATCCAACCTGATCGGATGCATTGCGAAAATAATGAAGTTGCCCCGGCCCGCCATCGAACCGGTAATCCGAACGGTCTCGCAGATCGATATGGAAAAAATAGCTGGGGGGTTTGCCTCGATCAGGGCGCGCGGTGGTGCCCCTGTCGGTCTTTATCTTCCGCCCGGCCTAATCTTTATTTCAACAGCCGCACAGCCCGATGATCTCGCGCATGAAATTGCCCATCATTATCAATTTCACAACAAAATCTCGACGCAGGGAGAAGCCGCCGAGGACCAAGCCGAAGCTGTGCGAAGAGAAGCGGTATCCAGCTGTATGTAGAGGGTTATACTGCCGAAACAGGATCTCAAGAGAACCTCAATGGCAGAACAAACCCCTCCCGACCGTTCGATCGACCGGCTCCTCCGGATTATGGCGAGGTTGCGCGACCCGAAAACCGGATGCCCGTGGGACAGGCAACAAACCTTTAAAACCATCGCGCCCTATACCATTGAAGAGGCCTATGAAGTTGCCGATGCCATAGACCGGCAAAACATGGATGCGTTGAAGGACGAGCTCGGCGACCTTCTCTTCCAGGTGGTTTTCTATGCCCAAATGTCGCATGAGTCCGGCGGCTTCGACTTTCATGCCATCGCGGAGACCATTTCGGACAAGATGGAACGGCGCCACCCCCATGTTTTTGGCGATGCAATAAATCATGATAAGGCGCAGCAAACTCTCACCTGGGAAGCCCTGAAAGCCGAAGAACGGGAAAATACCGCCGGTGACGGTCGGGCGGTATCGGCGCTTGACGGCGTCGCGCGCGCCCTGCCCGCCCTGATGCGGGCCGAAAAACTGCAAAACCGGGCTGCGCGGGTAGGATTTGACTGGCCTGAAATTGGTCCGGTCTACGAGAAAATAGATGAAGAAATCGAAGAGGTGAAAAGCGCCCTTACCCAAACCGAAATCGAGGAAGAGCTGGGCGATTTAATGTTCGCGGTGGTCAATCTGGCCCGCCATCATGGAGTTGACGCCGAACACGCCTTGCGGCGCGGCAACGACAAGTTCGAAGCCCGCTTTCGGCAGATCGAAGATCATTTGACCGCTGCCGGCAAACAGGCGTCAGATTGTTCGCTCGGGGAACTGGAGGCTCTCTGGACGCTGGTAAAGAATAGCGCTCGTTAATCCTCGGCGAGCGGCAGCATCAGGCTCGATGTGTCAAACCGGTTGCCTCCCTTTTGCTGTACCTGCTTGTAAAACTGGTCGACCACCGCCGTGATCGGCAGCCGCGCGCCATTACGGTCGGCCTCCGCGAGACAAATGCCCAGATCCTTGCGCATCCAATCCACCGCGAAGCCAAAATCGAACTCGCCGCGGAGCATCGTTTTTCCGCGATTTTCCATTTGCCACGATTGTGCGGCGCCTTTTGAGATCACATCCAGCACCTGATCGCCATCGAGCCCCGCCCGTTTCGCGAAATTGAGCCCTTCGGCTAGCGCCTCGACCAGGCCCGCTATGCAGATCTGATTGACCATCTTGGTCAGTTGGCCGGAGCCGGACGGCCCCATTAGCGTCACCGCTTTGCCGTACGACGCCATCGCCGGCTCGGCACGCTTGAAAATTTCCGCATCGCCACCAACCATAACCGTCAGGGCAGCATTTTCAGCGCCGGCCTGTCCACCAGAGACCGGTGCATCGAGAAACCCGAGCCCGGCCTGTTTCGCAATCGCGGAGAGTTCACGCGCAACCAACGCCGAAGTCGTCGTATTGTCGATCAGAATTGCGCCCTCCTTCATACCCGCGAAGGCGCCTCCATTTCCCAAAATAACAGCGCGCAGATCATCGTCGTTGCCAACACAGCTAAAGATAAAATCGGCGCCCTTCGCCGCCTCCGCCGGTGTCGTCGCCATGGTCCCCGAATGTTCAGCTATCCAGCTTTCAGCCTTGCCGGGGGTACGATTATAGACCGTCATATCGTATCCGTTTGCCGCGAGATGTCCTGCCATCGGATAGCCCATCACGCCAAGACCGATAAAGGCCCCCTTCCCTTTACTGCTCATAATCTGCGTCTCCTTTTTATCCATGTGGATACCATGCCCAGCCGCGACCTGGCCCTAGCGGGATTGCAACGGTGGTAATTGCTCAAGCGCAGGCAACAATCTGGTCGCGACGTCGTGCCAGCAGCGGGTATTGCGAGCAGTCAGCAAACCGTGGCGATGGGTCACTCCGCCGGGGACATATCGCGACTCATCGATGAAGCCGACCATACCGCCCGCCTCCCGAACAATCAGGTCACCCGCGGCATGGTCCCACGGCTTGAGGCCGCGGTAGTGCGAAAAATCAAGCTCACCCAGCGCAATCCGTAGATACTCAAGACCACAGCTGCCCACTGTATCCATGCTGGCGAAAGCACCCTGCAATTCGTCGCGTTGTCGCAATCGGCGGCCTAACGAGCCGCTTAGCAAGGCCTCTTCTGCGCTGTTGTCGCCGTCCGATAACAGGCGTTGCCCCG
>JBLHKG010000043.1:0-9042 GCA_047619835.1 Alphaproteobacteria bacterium | reverse complement strand
AATCGTCGCGGGCCGTATTCGGGCCGCGCTCGAATATGTCGAGCCGGACCGGCTGATTGTCGCGCCGGATTGCGGCATGAAATACCTGACCCGCGCGGCGGCCTTCGGCAAGCTCAAATCACTTGCCGAAGGCGCCGCTATCGTGCGGGCGGAGCTGGCAGGCTAAAGCTCTACTTCTTTTTAGCTGCCTTTTTTGGCGTAGTCTTTTTTGGCGTAGTCTTTTTTGCGGGTGCCTTCTTTGCTTTAGCCGCCGCGCCGCGTTTAGCGGCAGTTTTGAGGTCGAGCTGACCGAGGCCGGGACGGTAGGACTTCTCGTCGAGGAACTGACGCATTCCTTCATCGCGCCCCGGGATCTTGTCGGTTGCCTTGCAGGCGATGCCCTTCATGGCGAGGTAATCCTGCGCGTCTTCGACACCCATGCGACGTACGGCGCGAACAGCATCCTTGGTGAAACGGATCGCGTTCGGGCTCTTGGTCATCAGCTTCTTGGCGAGTTTTATGGTCTCGGCCCGCAGCTTTGATTTCGGCACCGAATAATTGACCAGACGGATTTTCTCGGCCTGCTTGCCGTCGAACGGATCGCCCGTCACGGCATAGTAGAGCGCGTCGCGATAGCTCAGCACGTCGGCGGCATTCCAGCTGACGATACCGCCAGGAATGATGCCCCAGTTGACCTCGGACAGGCCGAAGATCGCGGTGTTCGAGGCGATGGCGAAATCGCACGCGCAAAGCTGGGTAAACGCCCCGCCAAAACAGTAACCGTTGACCATCGCAATGGTCGGCTTGGGAAACTTGACCAGCTTGTTCCAGCGCCATTCATGGCTGATCTTGTTGGAACGTTCGCGGGCCTTGGCATCGCCCTCCTGGGCACGGAAATAAAGCGCAAGATCCTGTCCGGCACACCACGCCTCTCCGGCGCCGGTCAGCACCACCACCTTGACGTCGTCGTCATCGGCCATGATGTCGAGCGCTTCGTTCATGTCGGAATGGAGCGCCGGGCTCATCGCGTTGCGTTTTTCCGGGCGGTTGAGAATAACCCAGCCGATCCCGTCTTTCTTTTCCATCTTGACGTTATTAAACGATTTCATGCCGGCCATGGCGGCGTCCTCCCTGATTGTTGATGCTAATTGCAGTATTTTGGATTACGGGCCGAAAGGTATCAGCGCGGTTTAAACCCGACAAGCCGCTGGGGGAAATCATGTGGGCGCTAAACGCAAAACGGCCCGGTATAAGCCGGGCCGTCTTGTTCAGAGCATTAGGCTGCCGCCTGACGCTCGCTATGTCCCCATCAAACTCGGGAGATAAAGCGCCACCCCCGGGACGATAACCAGAATGACGATAAGAATAAAATCGCAGACGAGGAACGGAAAGGCCGCCATGGCGACCTCGAACAAGGTCGTCCCTCGCACCATCCCCATCATGATAAATAACAGCAATCCAAAGGGCGGCGTCGTCGCGCTCATTTCCAGAGACATCAGCACAATCAGCGAGAACCAGATCAGATCGTAGCCGAGCGATCCCGCCAACGGATAGAAGATCGGCACGGTGATCAGCATCATCGACACCTGATCCATGAACATCCCCAGCAGGATAAGGACCAGGAACATCGCAAACAAAATCATCAGGGGCGGAACGTCGAAGCCGGTCGCCCAGCCCACCATGCCGCGACTCGCACCTGAAATCGCCAATAGCTGGCTGAACACCGTCGAGTTCATCAGGATGAAGAACACCATGCCGGCGACCCGGATAGTCCCCATCAACGAGGTGGTGAACGCCGGCCAGGTGAACATCCGCCGGGCAACCGCCAGGATAATCACGCCGACAACGCCGAAAGAGGCGGATTCGGACGGTGTCGCCCAGCCAAAGACGATAAAGCCGATGACCATAAAGACGACGAAGCCCATCGGCAGGATATTGACGCAGACCTGATAGAGCTTTTCGCCCCAACTCGTCTCCTCGATCTCGTAGGAGGGCGCCGATTCAGGATGGCGCCAAAGCTGAAGCGCAATCATGCCGGCATACAAAGTCGCCAGCAGGACACCCGGCAAAAGACCGGCAATCAGCAACCGCCCGACATCGACCTGGGCGATACTGGCCAACAGCACACCAAGCGACGAGGGCGGGATAATCATCGCCAGCCCACCGGTGCCGAGGATCGGCCCCATCGACATCTTCTTGCTGTAGCCCCGGCGGGTCATTTCCGGCACCAGCAAGGAACCCAGCATGGCCGTATTGGCCATGGTGGAGCCGGTCAGTGTCGAAAACAGCGATCCACCGATGACGGTCAGAAAGCACAACCGCCCGGGTATCTTGCCGAGCAGCTTGTCGAGCGCATCGAAAACCTTGATCGCCAGACCGGTATGGAAAAACAGCGACCCCATCAGGATAAACATCGGGATCGGCGACAGCGTAAAGGATGTAATCAGGTTGGTCGCATTATCGGCGATCTGCGGCAGGACCGGCCAGCCACCGGAAAACAGATAGATGCCGATAATATTGGTAACCATAAAGGTGAACGCGACGGGGAACCCCAGCGCCATGCCACCGACAACACACCCAAGCAGGATTCCGCCTGCTTCATACCACAACATGACTTAGACCCCGTCCTTCACTTCGCCGAGATCGTAGGAATAATACGACCGGAGTCCGGCGAGAAACATTGAAAATTCGAGAGCGATCAGCGCGAAGCAGAGAGGAAGCGGCAGAAACTGAAGCCAGTACGGCATATCGACGCCGCGGACATCCAGCTCACCGCCGATGACATAGTCCCAGAAAATTCCCCAGCACAGATAGGCGAACAGGAAGGACACCGACATGCAGACCACATACACAGTCTTCGCCAGGGGCCGCCGAACCGAGTCAGGCATCACCGACACCAGCGCTTCAATCGCGACATGCCCCTTCTCCCGCACCAGAAAGGGCGCGGAACACATCGCCAGGTAGAGAAGGGCGTATTCAACCACCGAAGACGTAAACAACGGCGGCGAATACCCGAATGTCCTGATCGACACATCGATGACGATCATGACGAACATGCAGGGGATCAGGGCGCACGCGAAATATGCGAGCCACGTGCTGACCCTGCCGAGTTGCTTGTCGAATGCCTCTAACACGCCATTTCCCCAATATTACTGATATCGGCGATATCTACATTACTGATATCGGCGAGATCTACGGCAGCAGGCGCGAGTTGCCAAGATCAAGCTGACGGTCGGGCTTGCCGGGAGTGTAAAGAAGCGGCTTTAGCTGGTCGTGATATTTTGACCGGCTTTTAAGTTCTTTCCAGACTTCGCTATGCGCGATGTCGAGATATTTCTGGCCAACCTTACCCTTGAGAAGGATATCCTTGATGCCCTGTTTCTTGACCAGGATCTCTTCTTTCTGACGTTCCAGTTCAACATAGAGCACCGAAGACGTTTCATAATGGAGGGCGAGATTCTCAAGAAACCCCTTCTGTTCCTTGGTCAGGGAGGCCCAAACGCCAAGATTAACCGTCACGACCTGATTGGTCTGATAGAAATTCGGCTGAACCCGATATTTGATGACCGGCCCCAGACCAATCGCCATCACCGAAGTATCGGTCATGCCAAAGCCCTCCACGGTACCGCGCTGCATCGCCGTGATGATCTCGCTGGACTTGATGTTGATGGTCGTGGCGCCAAGTGCCCGGAACAGCGGCCGATAGGTGCCTGTCGCCCGCATTTTGACGCCTTTGAGATCAGGCAGGCCGTCCTTGCCGATCTTGGGTTTGATCCCAAGAAACATATTGTAGGAGGTCATGCTTTCGCCCCAGGCGAGCAGATGCGCCCCGGCTTTTTCGGCATAAATTTTCTGAAGCAGCTTGAAACCGCCATTGGCGCGAAGCGCCCGCGGGCCCTTGTTGCTGGCCAACAGGCCATAACCTTCCGGAACAGTTCCGATATAGTACGCGGTCGGCGCGCTCAGCACATCGAACTGGCCGCGCTTGAGAGCGGATGCTGCCTTGCGCGGCGGAACAACTTCCTGGCCGCCGAGATATTTCATCTGGATCGTGCCTTTGCCGAGCGCATTGGCTTCGCCGACGAAGGTCTTGAGATAGGATTTTGCGAGGACGTTGGTCTGCTGCAGGGCGGTAACCGTGCTCAGGGTTCGCTCGGCGGCGATCGACGCTGTTGCCGCAACGGCAACGGTGATCGCCGCAACCGCACTCATTCCAAATTTCATTGTTGTCATAATTCTCTCCTGTTTAGTAACTAGATATTTACGCTGAAAAATATCAGCGGCATTTATGGTCTGCTACATGCGAGCGGCATAGTGCCGAGGGTTTCACGGGGTGTCAAATCACCAGCCCCGAAAACAGCACTTTATCGAGCCAACTAATCGAGCAGATGTGAAAACGGCGCCAATCCCGTAAGATCGGCGCCGTCATCAGTCTGTTTGAGCCCTCCGGAATCCGGAGAATCCCGATTTGGTTTAACGTTTTTCGTCGAGCTGCTGTCCGATTTTAAGCTGGCGAAGTGCCTTGCCAGGCTTGTACAGCAGCGGCTTAAGCTGATCGTGATATTTGGACCGCGATTTCAGCTCTTTCCAGATCTCGCCATGGGCAATCTCCAGATATTTCGCCGCAGCGGCGCCCTTGAGCACGATATCCTTGATACCCTGCTTCTTGATGATTTTTTCCTCACGCAGGCGCTCTGCTTCGATGAACTGAACCGACGTGACCTCGAACTCGATCGCCATTCGGTTAAGCATATTCTTCTGCGCCTGGTTCAAAGATTTCCAGGTGGCGAGGTTAATCGTCTCAACCGTGTTGGTCTGGTAGAAATTCGGCTGGATCCGGTACTTGGTGACGGTGTGCAGGCCGATTGCCGGCAGGGACACGTCGGTAAAGCCGTAGCCATCAACGGTGCCACGCTGAACGGCGGTGATCACTTCGCTCGACTTGATGTTGATCGTCGTCGCGCCAAGCGCCCGGAACAACGGCCGATAGGTGCCCGTCGCCCGCATCTTATAGCCGGTCAAATCAGGGACGCCGTCCTTGCCGAGCTTGGGCTTCTTCCACAGATACATGTGGTAGGAGGTCATGTTCGCCCCCCAGGACAGCAGATGGGCGCCGGCCTTTTCAGCATAGATTTTCTGCAGCAGCTCCCAGCCGCCATTGGCGCGGAGAACGCGCGGGGACTGATTGGAGGCCAGCATGCCATAGCCTTCGGGCACGGTGCCGATATAGTAGGCCGTCGGGCAGCTCAGCATGTCGAACTGTCCACGCTTGAGCGCGGCGGCGGCCTTGCGCGGCGGCACAACTTCCTGACCGCCGACATATTTGATCTGAAGGACGCCCTTGCCGGCGGCATTCATCACCTTGACGAATTTCTCAAGGTAGGATTTCGTCAGAATGTTGGTCTGCTGCAGCCCGGTAACGGCGGTTATCGTCCGCTCCTGAGCAATGGAGGCCGTCGGCAACGCCGCGATAATTCCGACCGCCGCTGCGGTAGTGATGCCAAATTTCGAAATTTCCATAAGTCTCTCCCTGTTTTCGGATTGTGAGATACCGATTGTGGCGACTACGATGCACACGTTTGCAAGTTTAAATCGTATACTGACCGGACTCCCGAACTGAGTCAATCTGCCAGCAAACCTTGCCCGAAACCAAAAAGATACGGATTCCGGGCTCAGACGGCGGGTTAGACCCCCATCAGGCTCGGCAAATAGAGACCGATTGCCGGAAATAAAACCAGCAGGATAATGAGAATGAGGTCGCAAAGCAGGAACGGGGCGGCATAGGACGCGACCTCAAACAGGGTGGTCCCCCGCACCATCCCCATCATGATGAACAGTAGCAATCCAAACGGCGGGGTGGTTGCCGCCATCTCCAGCGACATCAATACAATGAGCGCGAACCAGATGGGATCGTAGCCAAGCGACTGCGCCAGCGGAAAAAAGATCGGCACGGTGATCAGCATCATCGACACCTGATCCATGAACATGCCGAGCAGGATCAACACCAGGAACATCGCCGTCAGAATAATCAGCGGCGCCAGCTCGAACCCGGTCGCCCAGGTGACAAGGCCACGCCCGGCGCCCGACAGCGCCAGCATCTGGCTGAATACCGTTGAGTTCATCAGGATAAAGAAAACCATGCCGCCAGTGCGGACCGTAGCCAGCAGCGAAACCCGGAAGGCCTCCCAGCTCCAGACGCGCCTTGCCACCGCCAGTATCACGACGCCAAGAACGCCGAACGAAGCCGATTCCGATGGCGTCGCCCATCCAAACACGATGAAACCGATGACCATGAAGACCACCAACCCCATCGGCAGGATATTGACGAGGACTTCGTAAAGTTTTTCGCGCGCGGTGGTCGACGGCACCTCATAGCTCGGCGCGGCTTCCGGGTTCATCTTGAGTTGCAGTAAAATCATCGCGCCATAGAGGGAGGCGAGAACGATCCCGGGCAACAGCCCGGCGATCAGCAATTTGCCGACGTCGATATTGGCAATGCTGGCCAACAACACACCGAGCGAGGATGGCGGGATGATCATCGCCAACCCGCCCGTACCGAGAATCGGTCCCATCGACATGCGCTTGTTGTAGCCGCGCCGCGTCATCTCAGGCACCAGAAGCGATCCCAGCATGGCCGTATTGGCCATGGTGGAGCCAGTCAAGGTCGAGAACAGGGAACCGCCGAGCACCGTCAGAAAACACAGCCGTCCGGGGATTTTGCCCATCAGCTTGTCGAGCGCATCAAAAACCTTGATCGCCAGACCGGTATGAAAAAACAGCGAGCCCATCAGGATAAACATCAGAATGGGCGACAGCGTGAAGGTCGTAATCAGATTGGTAGCGTCGTCAACAATCTGGATCAGGTTCGACCAGCCATTGGCGAAGACAAATATCCCCATGACGTTGGTGAGGACGAAGGTAAAGGCAACCGGCAGGCCAATCGACATGCCGAAGATGATTGAACCGAGTAGCAGGGCGCCTGCTTCATACCATTCCATGGTCAGATGCCGTCCCTGACCTCGGTCAGATCATACATGTAGTAGGAACGGACCCCGAACAGGTACATCAGAAATTCCAGAGCCACCATGATGAAGGCGAGCGGCATCGGCGCAAACATCATCCACAACGGCACCGCGACGCCGCGAATGTCATCTTCCATCGATGCAAGCGCTTCGGATAACAGAATGATGGAGTAGTAGCAAAACATCGCCGAAACGGTGACGCAAAGCAGATAAACGAGCTTCGCCAGAAAAACCTGCGCCGGCCGGGGCAAATAGGTAACCACCGCCTCAATCGCGACATGGCCGCGTTCGCGCACCAGCCAGGGGGCCGAGAACATGGCAAAATACAGCAGGGCATATTCGACATAGGTCAGCGTCAGACCCGGCGGCGTTATGCCGATTGTCCGCACCGAGACATCAACGACGATCATTGCGAAGATCGTCGTCACGATAAAACAGGCGGCATATGCGAGGCCAATGGATGCCCGCCCAAGCGCCCTGTCGAATTTCTCGATCAAGGGGAGTCCCCCATCATCTGATCTGGTTTTTAAGGATGGAATAGCGGCGCCGGCCCGGGCGATAGCGCCCGAGCCTTTGCCATAGTCCCGTTAGGCGCTATTCGGCTTTGTAGAGTTTAGCCTTGAGAGCCGCCGTATGAGGTGAGTTTTTAGCCTCAAGCGATGCCCAGATGGCGCCATAGGCGGTGTTAAGATACTTCTTGCGGGCGGCGCCCTTCAGGACCAGATCCTTGACTCCGGCCTTATGCAGAACGGCAACGTCCTTTTGCTTGAGGTCGGCCATATAGGGCAGCGCCGCTTTTTCATACTCAATCGAAAACTTCAGCAAAGCGGCCTTTTGCTTTTTGGTCAGCGATGCGTATTTCGCCGTGTTCATCGTCGTCACGGTATTGGTGACATAGAAGGATGGCATGATACGCCAGCGGATGATGTTCTTGACGCCAAGCTGTGGAACCGCGACGTCCGTAAATCCAAAGCCGGTCACCAGACCCCGCTGCAAAGCGGTATAGATTTCGCTCGATTTTATAAAGGTCGTCGAGGCGCCAAGCGCATTCAAAAGCGGCTTGTAGGTCGCACTGGCGCGCCATTTCTCACCCTTGAGATTGGGAAGCCCGTTGGCCCCGATCTTTGGCTTGTTGATGCCGTAGAGATTGAACTGGGTTTGCGATTCGCCCCAGGCAATCAGCCTCGCGCCGACTCGCTCCTGGAAAACCTTGTCCATCAGCTCCCAGCCGCCGTTCTTTCTCAGCGTCGTAACCGGCCGGTTGGTGGCCAGAATCGCCCAGGCTTCGGGCATGACACCTGCATAGTAGGACGCTGCGCAGTGAAGCATATCGAACTGTCCACGCTGCACCGCGCGATAGGATTTACGCGGTGGCGATACTTCCGATCCGCCAACATATTTGATCTTGATGACACCGCCGGTCGCCTTCTCCGACGGTGCGACGAACTTGTCCAACCAGACCTTGGTTATAAGGTTGGTGGGGCGCCAGCAATCGACTGCCCGTAATTCAATGGCCTGCGCCGCCGGGGCGAGGGCCGTGGTAATCGATGCTAAAGCGATGATCCAAGGCGTCTTATATTTTGACATGGTAAAACTTCCCTATTCTGTTTCGTTCTTTAAACCCCGCCCAATTTTATGGGTCAGGATCGCGTATTCCATACGGTAATGTCGCCGCGGAAATTTTTGGCGGAATCGCCCGCGCTGTCAACTGGCAACATTGTGAGCGGCGCGGCCTGCGCCTCCCAAAATCATATATAATCTTTCTCGTCCCAGCCCTCTTCGACATCGCGCACCGAGGTCTCAGGGACGAGACCCTTCTGTTGCCGCTGGAGCGAACGCCGGCCATTTTCAAGGTAATCGCCTGCAGCCGCGCGTTTCGCCGCATCGGCCCAATCCTGGGTCCAGTCGCCAAGAGAATAACCGAACCAGGGCGGCTGCGGGCGCACCGGCGGCAGGCCGAGCCTGTTCCAGACCGCCAGACCGCGCTCCATATATTCCTGGGTCGGCAGGGCGACCGGCGGCATCGGGCTTTTCATCGTCG
>JBLHKG010000042.1:0-9185 GCA_047619835.1 Alphaproteobacteria bacterium | reverse complement strand
ACAGGGGGGTGACAGTGATGGTCATGGTATTTTTCTCATCATCGGTTCGGGACGATCAAACCAGAAGAAGGCCTCCCGATCAATCGAGCAATCAGTTCGATTTCGCACGGGGGTGGGACTCTTCATAAACCCTGATCAAATGGTCGGAATCGACATGGGTATAGCGCTGGGTGGTCGACAGCGACGCGTGGCCGAGCAGCTCCTGTATCGTCCGGAGATCGCCGCCGGCGCCGAGCAGATGGGTGGCGAAGCTGTGGCGCAGGGCATGCGGCGTCGCGGTGTCGGCCAGACCCAGCAGGGCGCGAAGCTTGCGCATCTGTCGCTGCACCACGCCGGCATTAAGCCGCGCGCCGCGCGCGCCGAGAAACAGCGGCCTCTTGTCCTTTGCGCCAAACGGACAGGCATCGAGATAATCGGCGATTGTCTGGCGCACGACGGGCAGGACCGGGACAATCCGCTGCTTGTTTCCCTTGCCGGTTACCACCATGGCATCGCCGTCTGGGGAATTGTCCGGGACATCTGCGATATTGAGGCTCAGTGCCTCATCGATGCGCAATCCGCAGCCATAGAGCAGGGTAAAGACCGCGACGTCGCGTTTTGCGATCCACGGCGTCTCCGACAGCGTTGCTGCCGCACCGATGATATCGAAAGCATCGGTGGCGCTGACTGGTTTTGGGATCGGCGCCTTGGGGCGCGGCGCACGAACCGCCTTGATGGTTGCGTTGCTGGCTAGCCCGGTTTTTTCAAGGAAGCGAAAGAAATTGCGCAATGTCGACATGGCCCGGGCCAATGACGAGTGTCCAATTCCCTGAGACAGGCGGCGGGCGAGAAAGCTGCGAAAATCGCCGGCGGTCAGCGCGTCCAGATTGGCGAGGGAAGGGTTCGCGCCGAGATGGTTGGTGAGAAAATCACAGAACGCTGCGAGATCGCGGGAATAGGCGGCGAGTGTGTGATCCGAAGCGCGCCGTTCATCGGCGATCCAGCGCTGCCAATGCAGAATCGCATCCTGCATATCGGGCGCGGCGGAAAATCGGATCAGGGGGCGATCCCTAGCCATCGCCGTGTACATTGCTGAAGAGTATGAGCAAAGAACGATAGCAGTTCCGTACCCTGACGCGGATCGAACCCGTCGGGCGCATTAGCCCCCAGCGCCAGCAGTACCTGAGGCTTCTTCGTGCCGAAATCGAGCCGCAACAGCGCGACTGAGCGAATCAGCTTTGCCTTCTTGCCAAAAATTCGCTCGTCTCCTTCGATGTCCGCGCGCAGCGCAACAGCAGGCTCGTTATCCAGCATCTTGCCGAGCGATCCCGGTGGCAGAAGGATGATCCCGGCCTTCGCGGCGTTGTCAGGCAGCAACGCATCCGACTCGACACAGAACGATGCCGCGGTGATGTCGAACAGCCCGGGAAGTTTGCCGGTGATGATTTTTATCAGCGATTCGAAGGAGTCTGCCTCGAGCACCGCGCGGACCGCCTGATGAATTTTGGCCTGGGCATCGAGATTCGCCCGGGTTGCAGCCAGCAGGGCCTGTTCGCGGTCGCGCTTGTCGGCGAGGTCGCGCTGCAGGCGCTCCAGCATAAAGCGCTGCATGTCGACGACACCCTCGCCATGGTCGCTTTCGGGGGGCACCAGGGCAGCCAGCACGTCCGGATGGTCATTCAGAAAGCCGGGATTGCGTTTGAGCCAGGCGGCAATGGCATCCGGTGCGATGATATCCGCCGAAAGGGCCTTCGCATCTTTCGATTTGGGGCTCATTTTGCTCGGTCCTTCCGGTTCAGGCATTGAGACGGGCTCAGGCATCCAGAATAGATTGACCGGTCTTTTCCCAATCGGCGAGGAAAGCGGCAAGCCCGGCATCGGTCAGCGGATGTTTGTAAAGCTGACGCAGCACGTTGGGCGGCATGGTCGCAACATGGGCGCCCATCCGCGCGGCCTCCACCAGATGCAGCGGGCCGCGAATGGAAGCCACCAGCACTTCGGTCGTGAAATATTCATACTGGCTGTATATCTCGCAGATGTCCGAGATCAAATTCATCCCGTCGCTGCCGAGATCGTCCAGCCGCCCGACAAACGGCGAGATAAAGCTCGCGCCCGCCTTGGCGGCGAGGATCGCCTGGCCGGCCGAGAAGCACAGCGTAACATTGACCATATGGCCGTCATCGCTCAGCGCCTTGCAGGTTTTAAGCCCGTCGGGCGTCAGGGGCACCTTGACTGCGATATTAGGCGCGACTGCGGCAAGCTTTTTGCCTTCTTCGAGCATTGTCTTGAAATCAGTGGCGGTTACTTCGGCGCTGACCGGTCCTGGCACCATCTCGCAGATTTCATGCACCACATCGAGGAACTTGCGGCCGCTCTTGGCGATAAGCGACGGGTTAGTGGTTACCCCATCGACCAGCCCGGTGGCGGCGAGGTCGCGGATTTCGTCTGTATCGGCGGTATCGACAAAAAATTTCATGGCTGGCTACGGCTCTTTCCGTGATTAATTTTCTGTCCGCGGTTTCTCTTGCAGGGCAGATTGGCCCGCCCGCGAACCCGGGATAAAGTCTAGTCCATGGCACAAGGGCACGCTAGCGGCGACAGCGAGGGGCGGGTGGGGCGCATCAGCGTCCTGCTGCCCTTGCCATTGAGTGGCGCTTTCGACTACCGGGTGCCTGATCATCTGGCGGTGGAGCTTGGCGATATTGTCACCGTCCCGCTCGGTAAACGTGACGTCAAAGGGGTCGTCTGGGGCGCCGGAAGCCTTGAGGTGCCTGATCAAAAGCTTAAAGATATCAAAGAAGTATCTGACCTCCCCCGCATAGCGCTCCCGCTCCGGCAGCTGATCGACTGGGTTGCCGCCTACACGTTGAGCCCACCTGGCGCGGTGCTCCGCATGACCCTGAACGTGCCGTCGGCGCTTGAGCCGCTGCGGACCACGACGGCCTATATTCCGACCCCTGAACGTGACCGTCTGGCGCTGACCGATTCGCGAATCAGGATGACCGAGGCCCGGCAGCGGGTGCTCGCGACACTTGCCGAGGGACAGCCGCGCTCGGCGGCGGTCGTCGCCCGGGCGGCAGGCGTCAGCGCTGCGGTGGTGCGCGGGATGGCCGATGCCGGATTGTTGCGACCGGTTTCGGTGACGCCCGAGATCGATTTGCCGGCACCTGATTGGCAGCGACCGGGGCCGGTGCTGTCCGCTGCCCAGAATGAAGCCGCCACTGCGCTGATCGGCGATGTTCAGAAGGCGGGGGCCGAGGGTGGGTTTTCCGTGACATTGCTCGACGGGGTAACCGGGTCCGGCAAGACCGAGGTTTATTTCGAGGCAATCGCGGCGGCGCTTGCCCGCGACCAGCAGGTACTGGTTCTGCTGCCCGAGATCGCCTTGACGACGCAATGGCTGGAGAGGTTTCATCGGCGTTTCGGCACCGCGCCTCTCGAATGGCATTCCGATCTCACCGGCGTCGAGCGGCGGCTCGGCTGGCGCGCGGTGATCGGCGGCAAGGCGCAGGTAGTGGTAGGGGCGCGGTCATCGCTGTTTCTGCCTTTCCCCGAGCTGGGTCTGATCGT
The DNA here is from genome assembly GCA_047619835.1 of Alphaproteobacteria bacterium. GTDB lineage: Bacteria > Pseudomonadota > Alphaproteobacteria > MPNO01 > UBA2964 > JAYOEY01. Next base: position 5,636 of record JBLHKG010000042.1, on the reverse strand, counting down.
GATCGACGAAGAACACGACACTTCGTTCAAGCAGGAAGACGGCGTGATCTATAATGCGCGTGATATGGCCGTGGTACGCGGGCGGCTTGGCGATATTCCGGTTGTGCTGGCCTCGGCGACGCCGTCGCTTGAGACGGTAACCAATGCCGAAACCGGCCGCTATCGTCGGCTTCGTCTGCCCGAGCGCCACGGCGGGGCACAGTTGCCTACTATCATAGCGATAGACATGCGGCAGGAGTCGCTGGAGCGGCAGAGCTGGTTGTCGCAAAGCCTGCAGCAAGCCATCACGCGCACGCTGGCCGCCGGCGAACAGACCATGCTGTTTCTCAATCGTCGGGGCTATGCGCCTTTAACATTGTGCCGCCATTGCGGTCATCGGCTGGAATGTCCCAACTGCACCGCCTGGCTGGTCGAGCACCGGCTGCGGGGGCGACTCGAATGTCACCATTGCGGACTATCGATCCGGCCTCCCGAAAATTGCCCGGAATGCGGTGCAGAGGATTCGCTGGCGGCCTGTGGACCGGGCGTCGAACGTCTGGCGGAAGAAGTCGCATTGCGCTTTCCCAAGGCACGGTTCGCCATTATGGCAAGTGATACGCTGCAGGGCCCCGCCGCCGCCGCCCGTCTGGTCCGCCGGATGCAGGAGCGGGAAATCGATATCCTGATCGGCACCCAGATCATGGCCAAGGGGCATCATTTCCCCTACCTGACCCTGGTTGGCGTAATTGACGCCGATCTCGGCCTCGCCGGTGGCGATCTGCGCGCGTCGGAGCGGACGTTCCAGCTGCTCCATCAAGTCTCGGGCCGGGCTGGCAGGGAGGAGCGACCGGGACAGGTGCTGCTGCAAAGCTACCAACCGGATCATGCGGTCATGGAAGCTCTGGTGTCCGGTGATCGCGACAGGTTTCTCGAATCGGAGGCGCGTGAGCGCGAACGCCACGTCATGCCGCCGTTTGGCCGGCTCGCGGCGCTTATCGTCTCAAGCCCTGATGGGCGGCAGGCGGACGAGGCGGCCCGTGTTCTTGCCCGTTCCCGGCCCGCCGATTCGCGCGTTCAGGTGCTTGGTCCTGCGCCGGCGCCTCTCGCCATTCTGCGCGGTCGTCATCGGAGGCGACTACTGGTCAAAGCGCCCCGCGCGGTCAATATGCAGGCCTTTCTCCGTGCCTGGTTGGACCGCTCCCGCTTGCCCAACAGCGTACGCGTACAGGTGGATGTCGATCCGTATAGCTTTATGTGAAGCAGCGTTGTAGCGGCGCGGATTGCAGATATTCTCGAATCAATTATCCGATCTGGAAACTGGCTGAATTGCGGCATTTCGATCCGCACGATGGGTTGCATGGTCTGCACGAGTGTGTTAGCTAAAGCCGCCCTCGCAGGGCAGCAGGCTTTTAGGCATACCGGTAACGCGGTATGGCTAATTTTTGTTTGCAATGTCAATAACTTACGATTGAGCCTCGATCAGGGCATTCATAGGCTGAACCAGTGGCATCCGAACATACAGGCGCATCAGGAGTAGCGGGACGATATGCGTCCGCGCTGTTTGATCTTGCTCTCGAAAGAGCGGAAATAGATAACGTTGCCGTAGAGCTTGAACAGCTTCAGGCCGTGATCGACGATTCCGCTGATTTGCGGCGTTTTCTACGGTCTCCGCTTTTTTCGCGTGAGGACCAGAGCAGAGCGATGGCGGCTATTGTAGCGGCTGCCGGTGTTTCGGCGCTGGTCGGAAATTTGATCGGCGTCGTGACTGGCAATCGGCGGCTGTTCGCTCTCGAAGCCATTATTAGCGCTTATCGTGCGCTGGTTTCGGCACATCGTGGCGAGGTCGCCGCTGAGGTGACCACAGCGCATCCGCTGAGCGACGCACATCGGGGGGCGGTCGAACTAGCGCTCAAGGATGCGGTCGGTTCGGCTGTTTTGATGGAAACTTCGGTCGATCCCGACCTGCTCGGCGGAATGGTTGTGCGCGTTGGTTCGCGCATGGTTGATTCGTCGCTGCGTACCAAACTTCAAAGACTTCAACTCTCCATGAAAGGGGCTGCGTGATGGATATCCAGGCAGCAGAAATCTCCGCGGTTCTCAAGGAGCAAATCTCAAATTTTGGCAATGAGGCCGAGGTTGCCGAGGTCGGACAGGTCCTGTCCGTCGGTGACGGCATTGCCCGGGTCTACGGGCTCGACAATTGCCAGGCGGGCGAGCTGGTCGAATTTACCGGCGGCATCGTCGGCATGGCGCTAAATCTCGAGACTGATAATGTCGGCGTCGTTATTTTCGGCAATGATCGCACGATCAAGGAAGGCGATACGGTCAAACGTACCGGCTCGATTGTCGATGTGCCCATCGGCCCCGGTCTTCTCGGTCGGGTGATCGACGGGCTCGGTAATCCGATCGATGGCAAAGGGCCGCTCGACAGCGCTGGGCGAAGCCAGGTCGACGTCAAGGCGCCCGGCATCATCCCGCGTAAATCGGTGACCGAGCCGATGCAGACCGGGCTCAAGGCGATCGATAGCCTGATCCCGATCGGCCGGGGCCAACGCGAATTGATCATCGGCGACCGCCAGACCGGCAAGACAGCCGTGGCGATCGACGCGATCATCAATCAGAAAACTGCCAATGCCGGCGATGACGAATCCAAGAAGATGTACTGCGTTTATGTTGCTATCGGGCAAAAGCGCTCGACCGTCGCGCAGATCGTCAAGACTCTCGAAGACAGCGGGGCGATGGAATATACCATCGTCGTCGCTGCAACCGCCTCCGATCCGGCGCCGATGCAGTATCTTGCGCCCTATACGGGCTGTACGATGGGCGAATGGTTCCGTGACAATGGCAAGCATGCGCTGATCGTCTATGACGATTTGTCGAAGCAGGCGGTTGCTTATCGCCAGATGTCCCTTCTTCTCAGGCGTCCGCCAGGCCGCGAAGCCTATCCGGGCGACGTGTTCTACCTGCATTCGCGCCTGTTGGAACGTGCAGCCAAGCTGAGTGACGCGCATGGCGGCGGGTCGTTGACCGCGCTGCCGATCATTGAGACCCAGGCGGGCGATGTTTCGGCCTATATTCCGACCAATGTGATTTCGATCACCGACGGTCAGATTTTTCTTGAAACCGACCTGTTCTATTCCGGTATCCGCCCGGCGGTGAATGTCGGTCTGTCGGTGAGCCGTGTTGGTTCCGCTGCGCAGATCAAGGCGATGAAACAGGTTGCCGGTTCGGTCAAGCTGGAGCTGGCGCAGTATCGTGAAATGGCGGCGTTCGCACAGTTCGCCTCGGATCTGGATGCCGCAACCCAGCGTTTGCTGGGCCGTGGCGAACGTCTGACCGAGCTGTTGAAACAGCCGCAATATTCGCCGCTGCCGGTGGAAGAGCAGGTGGTGGCGATCTATGCCGGGGTTAACGGCTATCTCGACACGCTGCCGGTTAGTTCCGTGACGCGGTTCGAGGAAGGGCTGATGTCGGAAATTCGCGGCAACCACACCGATATTCTCGCGGAGATCCGCGAAAAGCGGGAGCTGTCTGACGACATTTCGGCCAAGCTGAAGGCGGCAATTGAAGCCTACGCCAAGACTTTCACGGCCGAATGAGCCGACCGGAACACAAAGCGAAGCGCATAGGAAAGGCCCTGACGCCCAATGGCCAACCTTAAGGATCTCCGGGTCCGCATCAACAGCGTCAAATCGACGCAAAAAATCACCTCCGCCATGAAGATGGTGGCGGCGGCCAAGCTGCGTCGTGCGCAGGAACAGGCCGAAGCAGCGCGTCCCTATTCGGAGCGGATGGACCGTATGCTGGGGTCGTTGGCCGCGGGCATTGCCCCCGGCGCGGGCGGCCCCGCGCTGCTGGCCGGTACCGGCAAGGATGACGTCCATCTTATCGTCGTCATGACATCCGATCGTGGTCTCTGCGGCGGATTTAACTCGACGATCGTGCGCGAATCACGGATGCGGATCCGTTCGCTGATTGATCAGGGCAAAGAGGTCAAAATCCTGTGTGTCGGTCGTAAAGGGCGTGACATGCTGCGCCGCGACTATCGGTCGCTGATTGGCGAAACGGTCGAAGACATCGCCAAGCCATCGCTGACCTTTGCCAATGCGAAAGGCGTCGCTGATCGCGTGCTGGAAATGTTCAATGCCGGCGAATTCGATGTCTGCACGGTGATCTACAACCGGTTTGTCTCCATCATCAATCAGGTGGTTACGCCCCAGCAATTGATCCCGTTTTCGGTCGAACCGGCGTCGTCGTCGGATGACGCATCCGAGCAGGCCGGCGAGCCGGCGTCGCGTGCGTCCTATGAATTCGAGCCCGATGAGCAGGAAATTCTTGAAGACCTTCTGCCGCGTAATCTTGCAGTGCAGATTTATCGCGCGCTGCTGGAGAATGCCGCATCCGAACACGGCGCACGCATGTCGGCTATGGATAGCGCAAGCCGTAACGCCGGCGAAATGATTGACGGTTTGACGCTGACCTATAACAGGACACGACAGGCCGTCATTACCAGTGAACTAATTGAAATCATCTCCGGTGCCGAGGCTCTTTAAGGGTTCGGACGACCGGTAACACGAGCGAGGATTGATTATGGCAGATAGCACCACAAGTGTCGGCAGGATCACCCAGGTTATGGGCGCGGTGATCGACGTTCAGTTCGACGGGCAACTGCCCAATATTCTGAACGCGCTAGAGACACAGATGGATTATGGCACGCTGGTGCTTGAAGTGGCGCAGCATCTCGGTGAATCGACGGTGCGCACCATCGCCATGGACGCGACCGAAGGCGTTGTCCGCGGACAGGAGGTTACCGATACCGGCGAGCCGATCATGGTGCCGGTCGGGCCGGAAACATTGGGACGCATTCTGAACGTGGTCGGTAATCCGGTGGATGAACGGGGCCCGATCGAGACCAAAACGCGTATGCCGATCCATCGTTCGGCGCCGGAATTTGTCGAACAATCGACCGAAACCGAAGTGCTGGTCACCGGGATCAAGGTGGTCGATCTTCTGGCGCCTTATTCACGCGGGGGCAAGGTCGGGCTGTTTGGCGGTGCGGGCGTTGGCAAGACCGTTTTGATCATGGAGCTGATCAACAACATTGCGAAGGCGCATGGCGGTTATTCTGTGTTCGCCGGCGTTGGCGAGCGGACACGTGAAGGCAACGATCTTTATCATGAGATGATCGATTCCGGGGTTATCAATCTCGAAGGAGACTCCAAGGCAGCGCTGGTCTATGGCCAGATGAACGAGCCGCCTGGCGCGCGTGCGCGGGTCGGGTTGACGGGGCTGACGCTCGCCGAATATTTCCGTGATGTCGAGGGACAGGACGTGTTGCTGTTCGTCGATAACATTTTCCGCTTTACCCAGGCAGGTTCCGAAGTGTCCGCTCTGCTGGGCCGTATTCCGTCGGCGGTGGGCTATCAGCCGACGCTGGCCACCGACATGGGCGCGCTGCAGGAACGCATTACGACAACGACCAAGGGCTCGATTACTTCGGTTCAGGCGATTTACGTCCCGGCGGACGATCTGACCGATCCGGCGCCCGCGACCTCGTTTGCGCATCTGGATGCAACGACGGTGCTGTCGCGCCAGATTGCCGAGCTCGGCATCTATCCGGCGGTGGATCCGCTCGATTCCACGTCGCGTATTCTCGA
>JBLHKG010000041.1:0-9193 GCA_047619835.1 Alphaproteobacteria bacterium | reverse complement strand
GTTCGCGCCCATTGCCTTCGAATCCCTGCATGCCGTAAAGTCTTGCCGCCGCACCGGCAGCGCCTGATGGTCAGTGTCACGGGTGCGGAGTGGGGTATTCATGCGTCTTTCGAGCTATTTCTTGCCAACTCTCAAGGACAATCCAGCCGAAGCGCAGATTGTCTCTCATCGGCTCATGCTGCGTGCCGGCATGATCCGTCAGGCAAGCGCGGGGATTTATTCCTGGTTGCCGCTCGGCCTTCGGGTGCTGCGCAATATCGAACGCATCGTCCGCGAGGAACAGAATGCGGCGGGGTGTCAGGAACTCCTTATGCCGACCATCCAGTCGGCGGACCTCTGGCGCGATAGCGGGCGTTATGACGGCTATGGAAGGGAAATGCTGCGGATCATCGACCGGCATGATCGCGAGATGCTCTATGGCCCGACCAATGAAGAGCAGATCACCGATATCTTCCGCAATGCCGTCCGTAGCTACCGGGATCTGCCGAAGCTGCTCTATCACATCCAGTGGAAATTTCGTGACGAAGTAAGGCCGCGCTTTGGCGTCATGCGGGGCCGGGAATTCCTGATGAAGGACAGCTATTCGTTCGATCTTGATTACGAAGGGGCCCGCCGTTCCTATAATCGCATGTTCGTCAGCTATCTGCGGACATTCGCGCGGCTGGGGCTAAAGGCGATTCCGATGAAGGCCGATACCGGCCCAATCGGCGGCGATCTGAGCCATGAGTTCATCATCCTCGCGGAGACCGGCGAAAGCGAAGTGTTCTGTCACCGCGATTATCTGGGCTTCGATGCGCTGGCTGAGAAGATGGGCAGCGACGACGACCTCTCATCCGTGGTTGATCGCTGGACCAGTCTTTACGCCGCTACCGATGAAATGCATGACGAAGCGACGGGCGCGGCACTCGGCGATGAGCTGATTACTGCGCGCGGGATAGAGGTTGGCCACATCTTCTATTTCGGCACCAAATACTCAACTGCGATGGGGGCGACTGTCACGACGCCCGGCGGGGATGAAGTTCCGGTTGAAATGGGCTCCTACGGAATTGGTGTTTCCCGTCTCGTCGGCGCCATAATTGAAGCCTATCACGACGATGCGGGCATTATCTGGCCGGATGCCGTCGCGCCCTTTGCGGTAGGGCTGGTCAATCTCCGGTCAGGCGATGCCGATTGTGACGCGGTGTGCGAGGATCTTTACGTCAGGCTGCAAGCTGCGGGTATAGAGGTTCTGTATGATGATCGGGATGAAAGAGCTGGGGCGAAGTTTGCCAACATGGATTTGATCGGCCTTCCCTGGCAACTGGTTGTCGGACCGCGCGGCGTGAAATCTGGCGTCGTCGAACTCAAGCGGCGGTCGAGCGGCGAACGCGAGGAGCTCTCCGCCGAGGCCGCGCTGGCGCAGATTGCCGGCTGACGCGATCCTATGATTTTTTCACCCTTTGAACGGTTGGTGGCCTGGCGCTATCTGCGTGCCCGGCGGAAGGAAGGGTTCATTTCCGTCATTGCCGGATTTTCTCTCGCTGGGATCGGCCTTGGCGTCGCCACGCTGATTATAGTGATGTCGGTTATGAACGGTTTTCGCGGCGAGTTGATGGGGCGCATTCTCGGCCTCAACGGTCATTTCGGTGTTTCTTCAGCCCAGGGCCCGGGATTGACCGGTTTCGACGCTGTCGCTCAGCGCCTGCGCGGCGTTGCCGGTGTGGTCCGGGTGACGCCGATTGCCGAGGGGCAGGCGATGGCGACGGTACGCGGGACCGCCGCAGGCGTTCTGGTCCGCGGCATGCGGGTCGAGGATATCGAAAAGCACCCGGTCCTGAGCAAGAGCCTCATTCAGGGAAGCCTCAAGGATTTTAACGAGGGGGGCGACGTCATCGTTGGCAGTCGGTTCGCCACCCGGCACGGTATTGCTCTCGGCGACCGTATTACGCTGATCGCCCCGCGTATCAGGGCGACGGCGTTTGGTTCGGTCCCGCGTATGAAGAGCTTCCGTGTTCGCGCGGTTTTTGAAATCGGCATGTTCGAATACGACAACACGTTTTTGTTTGTTGGACTTCAGGCTGCGCAGATTTTCTTCCGTACCGGCAAGGGGGCGGTCACCAGCCTGGAGGTAATGCTCTCCGACCCTGATCAGGTTGATGCGTCGCGCTCGCTGATCGCCCAGGCGGCGGGAAAACCAGTGCGTCTGCTCGACTGGCGCCGGGCCAATGCCAGCTTCTTCAACGCCATTCAGGTCGAGCGCAACGTGATGTTCCTTATCCTGACGTTGATCATCGTGGTGGCGGCATTCAACGTGATTTCCGGTCTGATCATGATGGTTAACGATAAGGGCCGCGATATCGCGATATTGCGAACCATGGGAGCGACGCGCGGGATGATCATGAGGATCTTCCTGCTGTCCGGCATGTCGGTGGGCATCTTCGGTACGCTGGCCGGGTTTATCCTCGGGCTTACGTTTTCACTCAACATCGACACGATCAAGGGCTGGCTCGAAGGGCTGACCGGCGGAGAACTGTTTTCTGCGGAAATCTATTTTCTGTCGCGATTGCCGGCCAAGGTCGACACCATGGAGGTCGTGACTGTGGTGGCGATGACGCTGGCTTTGTCGTTGCTCGCAACTATTTATCCGGCTTGGCGCGCGGCGCGCCTGGATCCCGTCGAGGCGCTTCGTTATGAGTGAGGCGGCAGCGCTGGAACTCGACGGGATTGTACGCGGCTTTCGGCAAGGTCGTAGCCGGCTTGAGGTATTGCGCGGCGCATCGCTCTCCCTTGCGCCGGGCGAAATCGTTGCGCTGATCGGTCCGTCGGGGACGGGTAAATCGACCCTGCTGCATATTGCCGGACTCCTCGAGAGGCCCGATAGCGGTATCGTCCGGCTGAACGGTGTCGATTGCACAACGATGAATGATGGTGAGCGCACGGCGCTACGGCGGTCTGACCTGGGATTCGTTTATCAGTTTCATCATCTGTTGCCGGAGTTCTCCGCCGAGGAAAATATTATCTTGCCGCAGATGATTGCGAACCGATCAAAATCGGAAGCGCGCGACCGGGCCGCTGCTTTGCTGGCACTATTGGGGCTGACTGATCGTGGGTCGCATCGTCCTAGTGAGTTATCCGGCGGAGAACAGCAGCGGGTCGCGATTGCCCGGGCGCTGGCAAATGATCCGCGCGTTCTGCTGGCCGATGAGCCGACTGGTAATCTGGATGAGAGTACCGCGAGCACGGTATTCGACGCGCTGCTTCGTTCAGTGAGAGAGGCTGGTCTGGCTGCACTGGTCGTCACCCATAATCACGAGCTTGCAAGCAGGATGGACCGTACGCTGACCCTTCATGAGGGTCTCCTCCAGGGTTAAGACGGCGTGCACCGCCTGGTCCGATTCACCAGATTATTTTTGGCAGAATGTTGGTGATTCGTTCTTCCACAAAAAAATAAAGTGATTTCAGGCATTTAGAGGCATGTTGTCCACAACATTCTGTGGACAACAAAGATGTCAATTACTTTATATAGCATGTTTCCCTATTTGTTCCGGTGACGCCGGCATCGCACTGTGGAATTCTGTCGGGATTATGACAAACCAGGGTTTTATCCATCTCAGAACTCACTCGGCCTATTCCCTTGCCGAGGGGGCTATACGTATTCCCGATCTCATTTCCCGCTGCCAGAGTGAAAATATGCCGGCAGTCGCGGTCACGGATAGCTGCAATTTGTTTGGCGCCCTCGAATTTGCCATGGCGGCCAGCAGTGCGGGTATCCAGCCGATCATCGGGTGTCAGCTGGCGGTTGAACGTCCTCCACAGTTCGCTGGCGGCGCATCGCGTGGCTTTGGCGGCGCGACCAACGCGATGCCGAGCGATCTGCTGGTCCTGCTTGTTCAGGATAAAACCGGATATGAAAACCTTCTTAAGCTGGTAAGCAGGGCCTTTCTGGAGACGCCGGCGGGAGAAAAACCTCGGATAGAGTTTGCCGCATTGGAAGGGCGCTGCGACGGTTTGATCGCGCTGACAAGCGGCCCGGATGGCGCAGTTGGAAGATTGCTGGCTGAGGGCCAGAGCGAGGCCGCCGAGGAGATGCTGGCGGTACTCGAAGGACATTTTTCTGGCCGGCTTTATGTCGAGCTGATGCGCCACGGGATGGAAAACGAGGACGCCATTGAGGGTGCGCTGGTCGATCTGGCGTACAAACATGATCTGCCGCTTGTGGCGACCAATGATTGTTACTTTGGCGATCCCGATATGCACGAGGCCCACGATGCGCTGATGTGCATTGCCGACAGTGTTCGGATTGCCGATGTGAATCGCCGGCGGCTGACGCTGAACCACGGCTTTCGCTCCGCCGCCGAGATGCGTGAAATGTTCGCTGACCTGCCTGAAGCGGTCGATAACACGCTGGTCATCGCGCAGCGCTGTGGGTTCATGCCGGAGCCTCGCGATCCGATCCTGCCGGCTTTTACCAGCGGGGAAGGCAAATCCGAGACCGATGACCTGCGGGAAATGGCGGAGCAGGGGCTTCGCGACCGGTTAAAAATTCTCGGCAAGAACGAGGAGGAAGCCAAAGCATATTGGGCGCGACTGGAGTTTGAACTCGATGTCATCGTTCAAATGGGTTTTCCCGGTTATTTCCTGATCGTCGCCGATTTTATTCAGTGGGCTAAAGGTCAGGGTATTCCGGTCGGTCCCGGACGTGGCTCGGGCGCCGGGTCGGTGGTTGCCTGGGCGCTGACGATTACCGATCTGGATCCCTTGCAGTTCGGACTGCTGTTTGAGAGATTTCTCAACCCGGAACGCGTGTCGATGCCTGATTTCGATATTGATTTCTGTCAGGATCGCCGCGACGAAGTAATCCACTATGTGCAGGAAAAATACGGCGCCGACCGGGTGGCGCAGATCATCACTTTCGGAAAGCTTCAGGCGCGGGCGGTGTTACGCGATGTCGGCCGGGTTCTCGGTATGCCCTACGGCTATATCGACAAGATCAGCAAGCTGGTTCCGTTCAATCCGGCCAAGCCCCCGACTTTGGCTCAGGCGCTGGAAGCAGAGCCTGAGTTGAGGCGCTTGCGTAAGGCGGATGAACAGGTCGACCGGCTGCTCGATATCGGGATGAAGCTGGAAGGTCTGTATCGCCATGCATCGACCCATGCGGCGGGTGTGGTCATCGGCGACCGACCGCTGGACCAGCTTGTGCCGCTCTATCGCGATCCGCGCTCCGATATGGCGGCGACCCAGTTTTCGATGAAATATGCGGAAATCGCAGGCCTCGTGAAGTTTGACTTTTTGGGTCTCAAAACACTGACCGTCCTGCAGCGCGCAGTCGAGCATATTGAACGGCGTGGAATCGAAATCGACCTCCTTAACTTGCCGCTCAAGGACGAAAAAACCTTCAAGATGCTGGGGCGTGGCGACACGGTTGGGGTGTTTCAGCTGGAAAGCTCGGGCATGCGCGACGTACTGCGCCAGATGAAACCGGATAGTTTTGAGGACATCATCGCTCTGGTCGCGCTTTACCGGCCGGGTCCGATGGACAACATCCCGCGCTACATCGCCTGTAAGCAGGGGCGAGAAAAACCGGATTATCTGCATCCCGCCCTGGAGGGCATTCTGACCGAGACATTCGGCGTGATGATCTATCAGGAACAGGTGATGCAGATCGCCCAGGTCCTGTCGGGTTTCACCCTCGGCAGCGCAGATCTGTTGCGCCGGGCGATGGGTAAGAAGATCCAGTCCGAGATGGAGGCGCAACGGAATGCCTTTGTTGAGGGCGCTGCGGAGCGCGACGTCGATCGCGGGCAGGCTTCGATGATTTTCGATCAGGTCGACAAGTTTGCCGGTTATGGCTTCAACAAATCGCATGCCGCAGCCTATGCTCTGATCGCCTATCAGACCGCCTGGCTTAAAGCCAACTATCCGGTGGAGTTTTTTGCCGCCTCGATGACGCTCGATCTCGGCAATACCGACAAACTATATGTCTTCCGTCAGGAACTCAAAAAGCAGGGGATCGAGTTGCTGTCGCCAGACATCAATGATTCGGATGTGGCGTTTTCGCCGCGTTCTCCGGCGACCGAGGACGGGGGCGGCTCGATTCGATATGCGTTGGCGGCGATCAAGAATGTCGGGGCTGGTGCAATGGCCGCGTTGGTTGCTGAACGCGAGGAAAATGGTCTGTTTGTCGGTGTTTTTGATTTTGCCGAGCGCGTCGGTGGCCGCGCCGCCAATAAACGGCAACTTGAAAACCTGATCAAAGCAGGTGGGTTTGATTCCGTCGAGCCAAACCGGCGAATGCTGGTCGAGGGCGTTGACGTGCTGATGCGGGCTGCCAACGCCGCCGAAAAGGAACGTGGTAATCCGCAGGACAGCCTGTTCGGTGGCGAAGGTGGGGCGGTGGCGCTTCAGCATGAAAAACTGCCGGAGATCGATGATTGGCGCAAAATCCAAAGGCTGGATAACGAAAAGGATGCGATTGGCTTCTATCTGTCGGAACATCCTCTGGATTCCTATGGTGGGTCGCTGGAGCGGATTGGCGTTGGTCGCTTCAGTGCACTGACGGCGGCGTCTGCGGGGAGCAGGCCAAAACTGGCCGGGATTTTTGGCGGCAAACAGGAACGCACGTCGGCGAAGGGTAATCGCTTCGCATTCCTCCAGTTTTCCGGCGTCGACGGATCTTTTGAGGTCATGGCGTTCTCAGAGATACTGTCCGAGGCGCGGGAATTGCTCGAGCCGGGCAAACGCCTGCTGATAACCTGCGAGGCGAGAGCGGATACAGAGGGTGTGCGTCTTTCTGCGCTCGCGATCGGCGACCTTGATGAGGCAATTTCTAAATCCGGGGCGGGGCTAAAGGTCCACATCGCGCAGAAAAATGCTCTCGATGCTGTCAAGCGGGCGATTGACGGCGGAAAGTCCGGCCGGGGACAGATACGTCTGATACTTGATATCGATCCCTGTCAGTCGGTCGAAGTCGCGTTGCCAGGTCGTTATTCCATTTCCGCCGAAATGCGGGAGGCAATCAGCGCAATCCCGGGCGTCAATGACCTGCGCGACGTCTGACAGCACCCGGTGTATCGGTAACCGTCCTTCATCAGTAATTTCTGTTGATAAATAGCCTGCTTCGGCGTATCAAGCGGGCGTTAACTTCGCACGTGGCTTTACGGCGGTTTTCGGTCATATCGATTTCCGCCGTTCCGGTGTTTGCCAGGGATAATCCTGTGCCGACTTGTGCCGCGGACGCTTCAACCGGAAAAGAGGAAAATTATGGCTCTGCCTACGTTTACTATGCGTCAGCTCCTTGAAGCTGGCATCCACTTTGGACATCACACCCGCCGCTGGAATCCTAAAATGGCGCCGTATATTTACGGTAGCCGTAACGGAATTCACGTGCTCGATCTGCGCCAGACGGTGCCGATGTTGAACGCAGCGCTGCAAGCCGTCCGCGACACGGTCGCCGGCGGTGGTCGCGTTCTGTTTGTCGGCACAAAGCGCCAGGCATCGGAACAGATTGCCGAGGCCGCGCGTCGCTGCGGTCAGTACTATGTCGATCATCGTTGGCTGGGCGGAATGCTCACCAACTGGCGTACGATTACCGCGTCGATCCGTCGCCTTAAGGAATATGAGGATCTTCTGACGCAGAGCGATGTCGGTCTGACCAAGAAGGAGATTCTGATGCGGTCGCGCGACCGGGACAAGCTGGAACGCGCGCTCGGTGGGATCAAGGAGATGGGCGGGCAGCCCGACCTCCTGTTCGTAATCGATACGAACAAGGAGGCAATTGCCATCAAGGAAGCCAAAAAGCTTGGTATTCCCGTGGTCGCTGTTCTGGACAGCAACTGTAATCCTGACGGTATCACCTATCCGATTCCTGGCAATGACGATGCCATTCGGTCAATCGCACTCTATTGCTCGTTAATTTCCGATGCGGTTCTTGACGGGCTGCAACAGGAAGCGATCGCGACAGGGGTCGATCTTGGCGCTGCGGAAGAAGTAGCGCTGGAACCCTTTGTTGATCCGGGAGAAGACGAAAACCCGGTTGTGGAAACACCCCCTGAGGCGGAAACACCCCCTGAGGCAGAATCGGCACCTGAGGCGGAATCGGTACCTGCTAGTTAAGTCAGGATATCAATAAGTTATCAACAGATATTAAGAGGAAGTATTATGGCGGGAATTACCGCTTCGCTGGTTAAAGAACTGCGTGAAATGACCGGTGCCGGCATGATGGACTGCAAGAAAGCGCTGACCGCGACCGACGGCGATCTTGACGTGGCGGTGGACTGGCTTCGCAAAGCCGGATTGGCCGCTGCCGCGAAGAAGGCTGGGCGTGTTGCAGCCGAGGGTTTGGTCGGCGTCGCAACGTCGGGTAATTCCGGCGCGGTTGTCGAGGTTAATTCCGAGACGGATTTTGTTGCCCGCAATGAGCAGTTCCAGAAATTCGTCAGTGACGTTGCCGGTATTGCGCTTGATGCTGCCGGAGACCTCGATGTCATCAATGAAGCCGTTATGGCGGATGGGGTCACCGTGTCCGAGGGAGTCAAGACGCTGGTCGGCACGATTGGCGAAAACATGAATTTGCGCCGTTCGGCGGGGCTTTCCGTAAAAAACGGCGTCGTTGCCAGCTATGTTCACAATGCGAGCGCACCCGGCCTCGGCAAGATTGCCGTATTGGTTGGCCTCGAATCCACAGGCGATGCCGAAAAGCTTATGGCCTTCGGGCGTCAACTCGCGATGCATGTTGCCGCAGCGGCGCCACAATGGACTGATATCAGTGACGTTGATGCCACTGCGATTGACCGTGAACGGGAAGTTCTCTCGGATCAGGCCAGGGCATCGGGCAAACCGGAAGAAATCGTCGCTAAAATGGTTGAGGGACGCATTCGTAAATACTACGAAGAAGTCGTTTTGACGGAGCAAATCTTTGTCATCGACGGTGAATCCAAGATCTCCAAGGCCGTTGAGGCAGTTGGAGAAGATGCCGGCGCCCCGGTGAAAGTTACAGGTTTTGTCCGGTTTGCGCTCGGTGAGGGCGTTGAGAAGGAAGAAAGTGATTTCGCTGCGGAGGTCGCCGCTGTCGCAAAGGGCTAAAGCCGGGTGCCTCCGGTACATTTTCACATTTTGATTTAAAACTATGTCGGACGGGACAGCGAATGGACGCAGGCGGGGATAAAATTCAGTACAACCGCATTTTGCTAAAGCTATCCGGCGAGGCACTGATGGG